>JAHQWI010000118.1 GCA_029856085.1 Promethearchaeia archaeon
AGATAGTTAAGCTACCCGATTTTACCAGGAACTTACTAAACCGGCTACGGACACTTTAAGCCCAATAATTATCCCGACCACTTGAAGAGCTGGTTTTACCGCGGCGGCTGGCACCAGCCTTGCCCTCTCCTTTCTAGTAGGGGACATTACTCACCTACCACAGTTCAAAATTGAACACTTTGGGTAACCCCGTCACACTTTCGTGTATTGCGGAGGTTCCGCGCCTGCTGCGCCTCGTAAGGCCTGGGTCGCTGTCTCAGTACCCATCTCGGGGCTCCCGCTCTCACGGCCCCTATCGATTATCGGCTTGGTGAGCCATTACCTCACCAACGACCATAATCGACCACGATCCTATCCTATAGCGAATAAGAACCATTTTTCTTATCCCTTTGGTTGAAAAACTTTTCCAAGCCTTTTCAACTATGAAATATTATCCTCAGTTTCCCGAGGTTATTTTTCTCTATAGGGTAAGTTGATCATGTGTTATTGAGCAGTCTGCCATGGGAAATTTAGGTATCCCATTCGACTCGCATGGCTTATCCTCACCCAAATAGCAGTCGGGTCCGGCAGGATCAACCGGAATTAATAAATTGTGAAGCTTATCACATAGCTAATTTTAGAATTTGGAATTCTAACTTAATTGGGGATGTTAATTAAACTTTCTTCAGTTATATTGTTTAAAATATAACTACATTTTTTATACCGCATCTATGATAAAACTCTTCATTTAACGGATGCTTACCATAATCCAAGCTTACACCGGTAAAGGTGCGATTTGTTAATATATAATAAAGGCACGATATATTTTAAATTTTTTTGTTTTTCTTAGCAGATTCAGTTTTAGATTATTAAATTTTCGTAGTTTAAAAATCTCTTTTAAAATAAAATGATATCATTTCAAAAATAGAAGATTTTGATTAATATGCAACTCAATGAAAAAATCGGAATCCATTTGGACCAAATAAAGCAAATAAAAGGTGTAGAAAATGCTGTTTTAACTCAAAGAGATGGAAATCCAATTCAATCAACAGGAGTTTGGTTTTCCAAAGATGAAATTTTTAACGTCAGTTCCGCTACAAGCGCTATTTTCAATGTAGGTATACATTTACATCCTAGAGATTTAAAGTACATATTAATAGAGGGAAAGAAGGCAAAAATTTTGATTGCACCATTAAATAGTCCAGTACATAACTCATTAAATAGGATTTTAGAAGTGCAAGGTATTTTAGATGATAAGCATGAATTTTTCATAGCTATTACGGCTCAACCCAATATTAATTTAGGGGGTATTTTTCTCCAGACTAGTGAATGTTTAAGGAAAATTAAAACAAGCCTAATCACATCTGGAGAAACTTTTAAACCACCTTTAATTCAATTTAATAGCCAAAAAATACAAAATATAATAGAAGGTTTCAATGTTAAAGAAAACGAGCAATTGAATTTCAAATTATCTCCGTTTTCATTAAGTTTCTCAAAACCTATATCACTAGAGCTAAAAAAAGCTTTGAAGAATATTTCTATGACCATACCTGATTTAAAGTACGCTTTTATAACAATTGAAGGTGGTTTTATCGCTTCTAAGTTATTAAAGAACATGGAAATGGATATGGAAAAATTAGATAAAACCTCTGCTATGAGTTATTCTCTCTTTCAAACCGCTAATCGATGTGCATGGTTATTAAAAAAAATGCATGCTGAGAGTATTCTACTTGATTGTCAGCATTCTTTTCAATTCATTGAGGGATTGGGAAAGTCAATCTTTAGTACTGTTATTGGAAAAGCAAGGCAAAAACTAGGACTTATAAGATTAATTCTTCCACAATTTACAAAAAAGATCAGCAATCTTATTAAGGAAGCATCCGAAATTCAAGATATCCAAACATTTGACATAAAAAGAATGTTAGGAGAATTAGTTATAAAGTGATGGTGATGAGAAAATGAATTTTTTCAAGATCTTAGATAAATTCAAAAGACATTACATCTCATTGATTTTATATTGTTTATTAGATAGAATTCCAATAATTGTTATGGGGGATGATTCGGAAAAAGTAAATAGCTTCTTGATTGAATTATCTGAACTTATCCATTTTCGAAGGGATTATGTTTTTTACACAGATTTTATATCTTTAGAGGAATATGAGGATTTAATTTCAAATGAAAATATAGATTATAATTATCAAAGAGCCCACATAAGATGCCCTTGCGATGTTGCTATTAAGGCTTTAAATATTTTTAAAAATGTAGATTCTTGGCTTATCGGAATAGTAAGTCCAAGGAAAAAAGAGGATTTAGTTAAATTAAAGGATTTTATTAGCAAAAAAGCTAGAATCATCTTATACATTTCTTTATTTTCAAATAAATTTTCAATAGATTTAGAACAAATGAATTTGAAATCAGTGGATTTAACCCTTGAAGAAAATATATTTAAAAAAATTTCCCAAGACACTGAAAAATCAATAATTAAAATGAAGCGAGTTTTAAACGACAAAATTACATCAAATCAACTCGATAGAGATTTAGTAAAAACATTATTAGACTTTGAAGTTGAGAAAAGTGAGTTGAAAAAAAATATATTTAAAAGAGAAATACAAAATTTCTATTCTGGTTCAAAAAGAGCTTTTTTCATATTATCTAGATTAAATTTATTAAACAATATTGAAATCTATACTAAAATTGGTAGTAAAACTTTACTAGAAACAATAGATTATGAAGAAGCCCCAATAGAGAGAATTGTATCATTTATAAGGAAGGAATGGGGTGAAGATTTTTCAGATTTAATCGAGGATGGTAAAAAATCATTTATGGGTGATAAAATAGTATCACTCTGGGGTTAGAACTAAACATGATATTTGATTTTGAAAATAAAACCTTACAGGTTAAAATAGTCTATTATGGTCCTGCGATGTCAGGAAAAACAACTTCAGTGAAATCTCTATTTTCTTGTTTTAATAAAGAAAATTCATTGAAGTCTATTGAGAGTACAGTGGGGAGGACACTACTTTTTGATTTTGGTGTACTAAAGTTTAAAGGGGCTAAATGGAACTTAAAATTTTTAGTCTATTCCGCAACGGGTCAGGATTTTTATGCCAGTACAAGACCAGCGACATTAAACGGAGTAGATGGAATAATATTTGTAGTTGATTCTCAAAAGGAATGCTTAGAACATAATTTAAGGTCATGGAATGAATTAGAGAAATTATTTGGTCATGAAATTTATAATATCCCTATTGTCATATCATTAAATAAATATGATTTAACTCAAATAAATAAGTTACAAGAAGCTGAATTTATCTCATGTATTGAATATACGAAATTTAAACAACTCTCTTTAAAAAAAACAGCAGCAATAAAAGGAGAAGGTGTGTTGGATTCATTTAGCCAATTAATTAAATTTATATTTCCTCAGCTAACATTAAATTTAGAAGTAAGTAATTAATTTTTGTTTTACTATTTATTTTCAATTTTCTGGTACATATTTTTCGAAATTCTTCTAATATAACCATACAAAACAAATTGATTTAATAAGTTTCTGACTTTCCTTACTTCTGAAGCATCTATTCCTAAGACACTCATTATTTGAAAAATTGAAAATTGTTCAGGTAAGCTATTTTTTATTCTATTATATAAACCCGTTCTTTACTCACTTCAATTATTTATAAAATTATTCAATTGTAATGATGGAATATATTTATATTTTATTTAAATCTAGTAAAGTTTATTTAAGGGAGTTAAGGTTTTTATAATCCTCAAAGTAACTATAAGTTATCATTCCTACTTCTCGTAGATCATCCTTGTCCAGTCATTTTCATAGAATATTTACAACCTTAAGTTTCCCTTATAACCTAAGCTATTTAAATAACAATCTGATATTAGGATTACTAATTAAAAACAAAATCAAATAAAAAAACATGGTGTAAGGTTTTTTAAAATTCACGAAAATCCTTAATATTATCTCCGATTGGTGCTTCACCATCACCATATATCTGATATAAACCCGTTCTCCTTGCACACTCAGAGAAACTCCGATACACATTACTTCTTTTTTCATATAGTGCACATGTTGGATAAATTATAGGATTCCACCTATACAGTTTATCTTCAGGTTCAAACCACAGTTTTTCATCTTTTAATACTTGCTTAAAATCTTCTTCTCCAATAACTTCCGTGAGATCCTGCTTATTTAACATAATTATAATAGGGATTTCTTTAATTAATTTCCCTCTTGTTATATTCTTCAATTCCTTTAAAGATTCGATATTATCCTCAAAAAAATGAGTTTGTGAATCAACAGTAAAAATAACACCATCTGTTCCTTTAAAAATCTTTTTTCTTAAGGGAGAAAACCTTCTTTGCCCTGCAACAGTATATACATGATAAAAAACTTTTCCTCTGCTTTTTTGTTTCGTAGACATAAAAATACCTCTATCAAAATAAAGAGTTGAGCCACTGGCCATTGAGATCTTTGTTAAATTACCTGTTGGAGCAATATCTTTTTCGTTCTCTTTTGTAAGTCTATATAATGTATCAACAGTTGTTGTTTTTCCTGAATTTGCCATACCCCAATAGAGGATCTTTATATAAACCTTATGATCTGCTGTAAATCGAACCATAGAAAATTCTACCTTAATAGATTAATTATAAAGTAAATAAATCGTCCTTTTAAATATTTTAAATTAAAATTAGTGATTAACGAAAAATGTTTCTAGTTATTATTAAAATAAATAATTTAGCACTATTATAATTAAGTATTTATAATTCCTTTTTGATATTTTAACTTTTATACAAAATGAATTTTAAGTAAGAAGTATCAAATATGTTATTGATACTTAAATCTCTACAAAAGTTTCTCCTAACCTAATCTTATAATTGCACCACAAAATTAAATTATTATAATTTTCTCCTACCTTACATTCTCTTATTATCAAATTAATGATATCCGAATACATGATCTCTCTTTTATTTTGAAAAATTTCATTTAATTTTCTCTGAATTTCTCTTAATAAGTCAATATTATAAATTGGAATGTTTTTAATGTATTCATAATTTTGATCCGTTTTCATTTAATACCTCCTAAATCCTTTATAAATTTATTTAATATGAATCTAAATTAGACATTTTAAATCCCTAATTTTTTATATTTTATTATCTCTCCCTCATTCCCTAAGGGTAAAGATTTCGTTAAATAGTAATAATATTCCATCTAACCCTACTACCATTCTACATAGTTAATATAAAATAGACCAGAAATCTTATACCTAAAATTGAACAGTATTAGTGTTTAACATTAGTCAAAAAGAAATTAAAGTAAAATCAATTGAAAAGTGTCCTGAATGTGGTGGAAGTATTATCCCTAATAGTTTTGAAACGATTTGCAACGAGTGTGGTTTGGTCATTAACGGTATTTTTAAAGCATCCTCATTCATTTTTAATAGGGCAAATGAAACGAGCAATTTAAGTAAACAATATGTAGCATTGGGAGAAAGAACGGATTTTATAGGCGGTTTGGGTTCATTTATTGATTATGAAAATTCTAAATACCTAAAGGATAAAACAGGGAAACCTTTACCCCCAAATGAACAGAAATTATTTAGAAGGTTAAAAAAAAATTATGCTCAGTTTTTAAGAATTAAAAATCATGAAACAGAATATAGAATTTTTAACATTTTAAATAAAATCTCATTATATCTAAACCTAAATAAAAATTTACGTAATAATGCGGCATATTACTATAAAAAAATAATTAGAAATGAAGAAAAAATTATTAATAATATTTCTTTAATTGCTTTTTGTATTTTTCATGCCGTTAGGAAAGAATATCATAATGCTCCTATTACTATAAATGAAATAGCAAAAGCATTTCAAAATTTTGGGCATCGCGTTAACCCTAGGTTAATCTTACGAGATGGAATAAGGTATAAACATCATTTAAACAATGAATCAATACCTCACAAGAGTGAAGATTATGCTATTAGGTTAACCAATCAAGTTATAAATCACAAGGATTTGTTAGAAAGATTAGAAAAAAAAGGAGTTCTTTGGTCAAAAAATGAATTCCAAAATAAATTGCTTAAAAAATGTCGGAAAATTTTGAAAGAATTACCAATATGGCATCGTGGGGGTAGAAATCCTTTTATTTTGACAGGAGCTATAATTTATTTGGCAGATAAGTTATTAGCAAAAGAATATAAACAAAAAGCAGTTTTAACGCAAAAAATAATCTCTGACGCTACTCATATTGCTGAATATTCTATAAGAGATCATTATGTTAATCTTTTAAAGCCTTTTTTTATGAACAGTTAATATTATGGATTTTTTGAAAGAATAGTTAGATATTTAAAATGAGATTGAAGTTTCCTATTTATAACTATCATTTTATTTTGTTAAATTAAATTAAATTTTTTAAACAATTTGAATTTATAAAAATTAGAGTAATATCGAGTCAAAGATAGAAAAAAGTGCTTCTGTAGTGTAGACCGGTCAATTTAAATCCTGTTTATAGTGAGATAGGATTAAGATCAAGCATCTGAGGCTCTCACCCTCGGGACCCGGGTTCAAATCCCGGCAGAAGCATTAAAAATATATACATCTCATATACATTTTTACCTTTGGACTTCTAAAGGTAAATAAATAAAAATTACCCCTGTGCTAGAAACATTTAAAGATTTCTTACAAACCGGGCATGTATGCTTCATCCTTACCCAATCTGTTAAATGATCTTTATGTGCTTTTGCCTCGCATATTGGACATCCAGTCACTTCATCAAAAATTTCAATATTTTTCATTTGCTTTAATATATTCTTTACAAAACCAACCAATAAAGATCATATCATCTTCTTTTAGATTTGCATTTTCTAAAGCATTGTAATATCTCTGTCTAATTTTATATTCAATATCAAACATAGGAGATTTATTCTTAAATAGGATGTAATTCATAAGAATCCTGCATATTCTCCCATTTCCATCTCCAAAAGGATGTATTGAAACAAATCGAAAATGCATCATACATGCAAGATATACAGGATGTAATTTATCCTTATTTTCATTATACCAATTAAGAAGATCATCCAAAAGATTTTCCACGCCACCCATTGGAGGAACATATTTACTTCTGCTTATCTGAATAGGATATTGTCTTGTAATTCCTGCAATTTCTGGTTTTGTTAATTCAAAAATCTTTTCATGCCAATCTAAAACTAATTCCCAATCAATATTTCTATTAATTGTTATCATATCTTCGTAAACACTCATGTGAGATTTTGCCTCTATTATATCATTTGTAGCTTTATTTATGGGGATATTAGGTTCATCAACAACTACTGCAACTTCACGTAAAGTTAAGGTTGATCCCTCAATTCTATTAGTATTATGAGTAAATCGAACTCCAAAAGTTCTTAAGTCTTTTACCTGTATTGGTTTAGGTAATGAATCAAATTGTTCATGATATTTCTTAGTTATTATTTCTATTTTAGGCATCCATACTTTCTGAAAAATATCATAGCAAAATGATTCTTTAATACGAGCTAGTTCTTCGTATTCTGGAAGATCTTTTCCAATTGCCTTTGAAATATTATTTACTTTATTATTCTCACGATAAGAATAAGATAGATAATAATATTCTTTTCCACTAACTTTTTTTTTAATTATGTTTACCATAATTAAATATTATCTCTACATTTATATAAATTTATATATCTTTCTTACGATTTGTAGAGATAATTATCTCTACATTTTAATAAAAAATATTTTTTTACCTCAAAATGTAAGTATAATTTTTTCAATGTTATCAAAATAATAATATTCCATATTATATCCATAAAATTTCAAAACCAAAATATAATATAGATTACTCATTCTTCATTATTGAATGATATAACCATACTTTCCGGCTTTATGTCGATTATCTGCTTAATGGAAATGATTTATTTACCTTTGGGGAAGAAAAGGTAAAAAATTCATTTTTTATGTCTGTCTCATGTATATATATCGGATGATTTCCTACAGGAGCACTAATATCTTTATAACTTCAATAAAGTGAATTCTTTGTTATTTTGTCAATATTTTAAGGAGCCGATTTTTTATTATTCCTTAATGAAAAAGTAATTTTATTCAATAGATCGTAAAGTTTTGATAATATATCCACATAATTTTTTATTAATTCAAGTTGAGTCTCCATTTTTAATTTTTCTATTATCCATTGCATTTTCTTGAGAATGACCTCATTTAATGAATTTAAAACGTCTTTATTAAGTATACCTTCACTATTTCGATTATTTTCAGAAGCAATTTCTCTATTTTCAAAATTATGAGTGATCTGATCATTTATAACTACTACTTTTCTATTACAACTTGGACAAAATTTAGCTCCTTCTTTATCCCGAAATACGGGATTATTACAAACAGGACAAGCAATATTTAGCATCGTATGACCAGATCTAAGGAGATCGGCCATTTTTTTAATATCGTCGTTAATTTCTATCCCTTTTCATTAATAATTAGAGTGAAATAATTCTATATAATTACAATAATAAATTAGGAATTATTCTCGATTTCTTATTTTTAATAAATTTACAATATACCCAGAAATCCGGTTTCTTAAATGTTTTGAATCTACTTCAAGATATTTATCTAAAAGCTTTTTATTTTGTTCAAAATTGGTGGTAAATACATTTGGATATTTATTAATTAGTTCTTTAGATACATTTTTAATTAAAATCGTTCTTACTTTTCCCATATCAATAACTTACTTTATATTTTAATACTTTTGAAATTAAATAATTGGTAAAATAAATTTTTTTGTAATTATGTTGGTTTTTATACTTTAATAGAGAGATTTATGATGTGAAAAAAGAAAGATTACTTCTAATTCTGTTAGTTTTTCTTATCGAAATTCCTTTTATTTCTAAAAATGTCAAAGGTTTTTATTGTAATTTACTCTTTTTAGAAGTTGATAAAGATAGTTATTATACAAATGAGGAAATAAGGATATATGCGTCATGGGAATTAGACTATAATCCTTTTAACGAGTATGGATACATTCAAATACATCTTTATGATTCTTTAGAGAATCTTGTTTGGAATTCTTCTGAGTATGATGAGATTGGTCAATTTACAGAAGAGTGGATAATAAATATTACTAATTTAAAAACAATGTTTTTGAATTACTCTAATATTGTTTTTATAAGATTTTTTCATTATATTTGGGATGGAGAGGGACCAATTCAGCCTATTCCTAGAGAAACTAAGGAAATAATAATATTTAAGCGAATCCCATTATGCGAATTATTAGGATTTAGAGATCGAATAAAATATGGTGAAGACTTAACTTTTACAGCAAAATTTTATGATGAATTTATTGAGAATAATTCTTTTTTAAACAATCAATCGATATTATTCATGATAAGTGTAAATAACTCAATAATATTCCAACATAATTTCACTACCAATCACTTAGGAATAATTGAAATATGTATTTCATCAGTGGTTCATTTAAGTATGGGTTTAAATAAATTTACATTTAATTTTTTACAAAATAAAGTTTATAATGATTCGATATTTCATTATGAAATTTTACTTGATAAAAATCCTGTATTTATTGATATAATTAACTATAACGAACATTTAGCAAAAAAGGAAGATTTGGTAATTCAACTAAAATATTATTATTTTTTCAATGGTTCGTTAATACCACTTAATAATCAGTGTATTGAATTGGAGATTTTATGGAATCAAAGCTTAATTTTCACACAAATATTTAGTACCGATATTTCTGGTTTTTTATTAGTAAGTATACCTCATGAATTATTGAACTTTTCTGTAGAAATTGAAGATTTAAAACTAAATTTTGTATATAATGGTACTATTTATTTAGAAAATAAAACAATCTCTTTAAATCTAAATATAAATAACTCTAAAGCAAAAAGTTCTCTAATTTCGAATGTTATATTATTTACTGCATTATCAATAATCTCATTATTAATTTCACTTCCTTTGTTATATAGATTTAAGAAAGAAAGGAAAAAAATGTTAACTGAGATTACCATTAGATATTGAATTCTTTAAGAAAAATCCTTAAATAGATTATACATATATATGATTGTACTTTTAGAGGATTATCTTCAAGATGATTAATATTTTAGTTATTTTCATCTATATTATTCAAGAAGATCTAAAGATCAATCTAACTAACATTTCATTAAATAGTTTGATATACACTTAATCTCTCTTGGTTTTATAATAAAAAAATTAATACTCTGTATTTTATTATAAGGGATCTTTTTTTAAATTTATAATAAATTCTTATTGTTTAATCAGTGCTACCATGGAATATTTTGAAGAATTTCTTAAAAAACCATCATTATTTCAAGACGAAAGCAAACTTGAAATGAATTTCGTTCCTAATAAGTTACCACACCGAGATAAAGAATTATCCTTATTATCACAACTATTTTTAACTCTAATAACGGATCCAAATTCAATTTCTAGAAAAATTCTAATAACAGGAAAAACGGGGATTGGAAAGACGGTTACAATAAAATATTTTGGGGAAATTCTTAAAAAAGCATCAAATGAAAGAAATATAGCTATTAAATACGTCCATGTTAATTGCCGAAAAGAAAGGACTAGTTATAAAGTCTTAATTAAAATTATTCAACTAATAAATAAGAATTTTCCAAAAAGAGGATATTCTCCTCAGGATTTACTAGAAATCCTCATTGATTTTCTGAATCAACAGGACACACACATTTTGATTGTCTTGGATGAATTAAGCTACCTTATAAATAAAGGAGAAGATCTGATTTATTCATTGACTCGAATTAACGATGACTCAGTAAATATTCAAGAAAGAATCTCAATTATTGGAGTTATAAGAGATATCTCATGTTTAAATAATTTAGACTATAGCACGGTAAGTACATTACAAAGAAATATTATTAAATTCAGTAATTATTCTAAGAAACAGATATTTGATATCCTAAAATATAGAGCTCATCTTAGTTTAAAAGAAAACGTTATAGCTGATGATCTAATTAAAATGATTGTTGAATCAACGTATATTAATGGAGATATCCGAAATGGTTTAAATGTTTTATGGAAAGCTGCTAAGATTGCTGAAGGTAGGAATTTAAAATTTATAAATACTGAGTGTGTTAGACTCGGAAGTCAAGAGATCGTACCTTTTTCAACTTTAGACATTTTAAAGTATATGTCTTCGCAGAAACTATTTTTTTTGCTTTCTATTGTAAAAGGATTGAAAAGCACTTATGATACAAAAATTTCATTTTTAGAGATTTTAAAAAGATATCAAATTATATGTGAAAATTTAGGATTGAACCCCCGATCTAATTCTCAACTATGGAATTATCTTCAAGAGTTTAAAAGAGAAAGCATAATTGTAATTGAAGTTTTAAGTGAGAAAATAAAAGGAAGAAGAGCCTTAATTCAAATTCCAGAAATAAACTTATCGAAATTAGAGAACATTATTATTGAGATACTTAAATCGAAAGGGTTACATGTTTAAACATGATTATATCAAAAGAAAAATATTTAATTGAAGACTTATTTGGTTCAAAAGCCAGAGTTAAAATCCTAAAAACTTTAGCTCAGAATGAAGAATTAACTATTTCGTTAATTATTAATAAAACTAGATCAAATTATTCTAATGTTACAAAACATCTAAATCACCTTAAAAGTCTTGATTTAATCCAAGAAAAAAAGTTTGGAAGAATTAAAATTTTTAGATATAAAATAGAAAATATAAAAGCACGTAGTTTAAAGAAATTCATAGAGATTTGGGAAGGGTAATTTCATTAACATGACTAATTTGTTTCTAATCATCAGTTTTATCTTTTTAAATGGATTCTTCCTTGTTTTTCTTTATTTTGATTTAAAATTTAGAAGAGTTCCAATAAATTTCTTTAAATTCGGTTATATAATCGCTGTTGTGTTAAATATCATTGAGTATTTATTCTTTTTTGAGAAAATTGCTTTTTTTCTTTTTTTGAAAATTACTATACTAATATTTGTGTTATTTTTATCCCTAATACTCTTTTTTTTAAAGATTGTTGGTGGTAGTGATGGTAAATTAATCATTTTTATTTTTATCGTACATCCCATTCTTTTCTTGAATTTAACCATTATTTTTACTTTTTATTTAACATTTTCGTTATTTTTCGTCATATACTTCATAATGAACGGGATTAACAATAATTTTTTAAAAAATAATTATTCGTTTTTACTCTTCTTTAATTCTAATTCAAAAATCGAAATTCTTAAGAAAGTTTATATAAAAATATTTTATAGATTCTTTAATTATTCAGAATTATGTGATTATATGGAGGGAAAATACCTAATCAAATCATTAAATTTAATATATAATGCTAGAAAAAACAAATTTCAAACGTTATGTCAAATTCGACCTCCTCTAATAATAACCATTATCCTCACATATTACATCATATTCTATTTAAACCTAGTAGTTTAACAAATTATTTCGAATTAATTTTAAATTTAATGATTTTTACTAGAATAATGATTTTTAATTAATTTGCAATGTGAAAAAATAATTATGGAAATTGAAAAAACAAGAGAAACTTCATGGAGGATTCAGTTAAAAAATAGAAATGAAAATATTGAAATAACTTCTGTAGAGATTAGTGGCGAAGTTCGGATTATCAAACTAGCACTTATAAATAATGAAAAATCAATAAAAGTTGAAATGAATAGAGAAGAATTTTTCAATTTTCTCTCTTTAATTTCTGCTTTTAAAGATGTTGTAATTGGAGAAGAGACAGGTTTGATTGATGAAGAGCCAATATTACTTGAACCCAAATCCCAAGAATTAGCCAACCTTTCTAATATAAATGAGGACATATATCCTAATAATCTTGAACCTTCAGATAATAATTTTGAAGAAACTGATAAGGATGAGTTGAATCCTGAAGAATGGGACCCTTGGTAAGAAAATTTATTTGTTTTTTATTTCAATTCTAAATTCACAATAATCTTGATTTAAATCTTCAAGACAACATTGTGTTTCTATCACATTTACTCTATATAGCGCAAATTCTCCAAATCCACTTAATAATCCGGTAATAAAATAACAGAAATATCTTGATTTGTTTTCTAATTCTGAGGAAATGTTATGATAAAGATCAATTATTATTAATTCGTCAGATATAATTTTAGGTATGAATCTTCCCCATCCATGATTACTTAAAATATTAGTGAATTGATTTACTAAATCATCCAAAGATTTTGGTTTTAAATTTTCTTCCCAATTTTGAATCAATTTCCATCCCGTTTTTTTGCCTAACCATACTAATAACGATTTTACACCTTCTCCATAAATAGATGCTAAAATATCTATAACTTTGGGTGGGAAAAAAGCAAAACGATCATTAAATAGCAGATATTTGCCTTTATTAAATTTTAAACCTTTTAATTTTAAGTTTTTCATAATTATTATCGGCTTTTTTTATTATATAACATTTTCTAACAAAGCTTAATTCATTAAAACCTATGACCTATTAATAATTTTTAGATAAATACATATTCTTAACGATAATGAAAAAACATTTTACCCTTCCCCATCTAACAAGATGTTGACTTTAAATAATTCTTTAGGAATGATTTTAATGAATGCTGGAATTAAACATTCTTATTTTAGAAATTTTTATAATATTAAGTATTATTATTTTAATTTTTATATTCTCCTTAATTTCAACTGATATCCTTATAACTTCATTAGGGTTACTAATATTTTTAATTTTAATAATTCCCTTTCATCTATTACTAGAAAAATTAGAGTTAATAACACTAATAAATAATCTTGAAAGTTCTCCGTTCTATAAATTAATTATTTTTTATTCTTGGCTCCTTAACATTTTTATTGGAATATCTTTATTCGTTGAATTAATATATCTTTTTATTTACTGTTAGGTTCAAGATGAGGATTGATTCTTTTATTTAAATAAAATTTGCAATATTTATAGATGAAGTTAAAAAAGTTAATAAAAATATTATATTTGAACTTAAAATTATAAGGAATTTTCTATCATAATTTATAATTTTTAAGAAGTAATTAGAACTAATCGAGATAGTTGACACTAATACTAAAACAATGATTCCTATACTGTACAGATTATGTGGATTTCTAAAAAAAATATTAACAACGTTACCAACTAAATCAAGATTCTTAATGATGAAAGTAAAAAAAGGGAAAAATCCAGAAATAGCGCCTGTAATTACGGGTAATAGAAAAATAAAGAAAAAGATCTTAAATTTTTCCCCTTTCATCATGATTTCTAATTTCCTCTCAAGTTTTTGATGTTTATATATTGTAGCTAAAATTTCTAAAATTTTATCAGAAGAATAATAAGCATTTTTCTCAACGTACTTATTTATTGCATCTAAAATTATTGTATAACGCCAAGATTTTAATTCTGATTTTAAAATTTTTATTATTTCACTAAATGAATAGGAAAAGTTCAGAAGATAAGATATCTGATCCTTTAAAGGTTTTCTTAAGACTGTAATTAAATTTTTATTCTGGTTATAGGATTTTAAAAAAGCAATTTCGGGGGATACATTACTTTTCAAATTACTTGCAAAACTCCTTAAAAGCAATATGAATTCTTTAAACTTTTTTCTTTCTAGACCGGAAAAGTCATTAATTATGCCTATTAAGTAACTCTGAGTTCTTATAAACTTCCTAAATAATAGATTTAAAGAAATTAAGAAAAAAGGGATAAAAAAAATTAAGAAAAGTACATTTATTAATTGAAATAAAATAAGAAAGCATAAACCTATTGGAAAAAATAGACCTATAAAAAAGAGAATACTAATCTTTGATTGCATTTGTCTTAGATAGATTTTAAATTGACTTTCTAAGGAAATCTCAGTAAAATTGTCGAAATCATAGCTGTCAAATTTATTAATCAATAAAGTTTTAATATAATTATCAAAATCCATTGATGGAGTTTTAAATTCAATTAATTCTTTTTCAGGTGATTTTCCTTCGTGAATTCTTTTGAAAATAGTTTTAAAATAGGCTAAAATAGGAATATTATATTCTTTAATCAATTCAATGAAATTTAGACATTTATCAGAATTTTCTTCAGTGGTTTTTTGAATTAATGAAAAATCAATTTTTATTACATAAAGGATTGAATTTAACAGTGATTCGTTTTTAAATATATCCTTATAAAGAACTGAATTAAATTTATATGAAAAGATTAGTGAAAAAATTATTGAATATAGAATAATGATTAAAACATTAAAAGAAGTAAAAAGCAATGAAGAAGATATAGAAATAAAAAAACAAGATATAAAAATGATAAAACTTGCTTTATTGATATCCCCTTCACTAATATTATATAATATCCTATATAAACCACGATATCTCTCATCTAATTCCTTAAATCTCAGTTTTGGTATTTTGTAACTATGGAATTTATTACAAAATCTAATATAATTTTCGATATTTTTCATAAAATCCAATAAATCTAATGTAAATTTATAAAATCAACTATAATATGAGATAATGCATAGGAAACATTTAGGAGATATATCTGTGGAGTAATATCATGAAAGAAACAATTAAGAAAACTTATGTTATACACTAGAACCTTACTAAATTTATCATCTCTAAAAACAAATTCATAAATAACAAAATTTTCAATAAATGTTATGTTAAGGTCGCGTGGGTATTCAATATCTTTTTGGTAACATTTAACTGGATTGTTAATAATATAAAGAACGGCTGAGTCAATCTCATCAAAAAGAACCGTATAACTGTCTAAACTATCCTCCTCTCTGTCATTATAATCAGTTATTTCATTAAGAAAAGGAATCAGAATAGAAGAAAAAATTGTTAATAAAAAAATGCTAAATCCTAGAAGCAATGACTTTTCAAAAAGATTAGTCATAAAGGAGATTTAGAATTTAAGGTTTTAAATCCCTCTTATTTTTCCATTCGTTCCAGAATTGATTAAGAGATTCAATAGAGATAAACGAATAATAAGAGAGTTTATGAAAAAGATTTATTAATTCAATTTTGTCTAGTCTTTCAATTTTTGAGATAAATTTAAAAATTTCAGTGTAGACTTCTATAAAAGAATTGAATTTTTCTTTCGATAGATTTTCATATTGGGTAATTTCAGTCAATACCTTCGTCTCATAAAGAGATTTCAATAATTTCCAGTTCTTTGATAACGGATCATATTGAAAGATTACATCGTTAAATTTGTTTCCGTTACTTTTATTCTCTTTAATTTCAGAGATAGAAAATATTCGCCTTCTATTAAATTCCTTTTTCATTAATATGAGTAAGTCTAAATCAGATAAACATGATTCATTTATATTAAAATGATAGAGAAAACGATTTATTAAGGATTCTATATTATTCGAATGAACTGTTTGGAACCCTTTTAATCCCGCCGCTAAACAATGAAACATTGCTTCTGCTTCTTCTTTGGTTAAAATTTCACCCAAATAAATTATATCAGGAGTTCGGTGTAAGAGTGTTTTAATGATATTGCTTTTTGAATATTTTTTTAATGGGTGATCTTCTAATGAATCAACTCGATATTTTAATTGATGTTTGCCTAAATCAAATTGTTTTAATGATTCTGTTACATTTTCAACATAAATTTTCCTGAACTCTTTTGGAGCTAATAAATCCAATGTATTAATTAACGTCGTTTTACCTGTGTCTGTTTCACCAGTAATTGTTATGTTTCTTCTTCGTAAAAGAATAAAATATAAGAAAGCAGCTATTATTGGATCTAATGTTTCATTTTTCAATAAATCTTGTATCGTGAACACATTTTTATTTAATTTTCGAATATCCAATGCGAATGTATCTATTTGAATAGGTTCAATATCAATTGCAAATCTACAATTGAAATAATGGTTTTTAATTACTAATTTTATGCTTGGATTCATGTAATCAAGTCTTTTACCACTGTATAACCTAAAAAATGTTTTAAATCGTTCAATTTCTTTTGAATTAAATCTTATTTCAGTTCGACATCGACCAAATTTCTGATGATTTAAATAGATTTCATCGTTAGGAGAGTCTAAGAAAATTTCTTCTATTTGATCATCAATTAATAGTGGAAATATTTTATATAAATACAATTTTTTTAAAGCTGCTATGAATCCATATTTTTCTAACGTGTGTTCTGAAAGTCTGTATTTTGACTTCAATAACTCGATCGATTCGTTTTTATAGAGATCTATTAGCTTTTCCAATGGAATTATTCGTTCAAATTCAGTAACTTCTACATTTAAAATAATATCGTTTATAATCCTATTGAAATAATCTTCATCTTCATCTTCCTCAAGAATTAATTTTATACTATATAGTTTTTCATTCTCATATGGGAGTTGATGTATCAATGTCTGAAAGTTTTCATAGTTTCCAATATTATAAGTAGCTAATAATACATAATTTTCTTTTGGGGGTAATTTTCGGTATTCTTGTGTTTTATTGGGTAAATCAAAAGGATTAGCAAGAAATAATTCATAAAAATTACGGTTCTTATTTTTAAAACTCTTGAATTCTTTAATTAATTCCAAATTATTGAAAATTTTTAAAAGATCTTCTAATAAATTTTCAACATAATTCTGACATTTTTGACATATAGGGTTTTTTAATTCTGTTTTTTTAAAATCCGAATTCACTTTTAAAAAAGTTTTATATATAAAGATGGGATCGTAATATTCAAAATCGCGTATTCTATATACACTGGAAAAGTTATGAAAGAGATTGCATCTGAATTCTTCAAAACTGCATTTTACCCTTCTTATATTTATAATCTTCTTAATTATCTTATTAATTTTTTTTAATTTTTTATAATAATCTAAAAATGGCTCAAACTGATGGGACTGAATTAAAAGATCACTATATAATATGGAAATTAAATCAAATTTTCGATCTTTATAAAGAAACAAATTATAAAATAAACAGTATAGACAGTGTTTATTTCCAATGAGATTTTCTTCTTCTTCAAGGCATTTTTTGCAATCGATAATTAAAATTGTTTCTTTTTTCTCAGTTAAATTTTCTTTTTCTTGGAAGTAGCTAACATTCTTTAAAATCATTTAAACTTCTTTTTAAAAAGAAAAATTTAAATAACCCTTTTTTATTCATCAGCGAAAATCAGCAACTAAAAATAAGAATGAAAAAATTTATTTATTTTGAAAAATTCCATTCTAAAAGTTAGTGATTATTATGG
The DNA here is from genome assembly GCA_029856085.1 of Promethearchaeia archaeon. Taxonomy (GTDB): domain Archaea; phylum Asgardarchaeota; class Lokiarchaeia; order Sigyniarchaeales; family SOKP01; genus Loki-b32. The sequence continues at coordinate 18,240 of JAHQWI010000118.1, forward strand.
GTCATCGTAAAAAACATGCACCAAGACATGGATCATTAGCGTTTCTTCCTAGAAAAAGAGCTGCTTCAGAAAAGGGTCGAGTAAGACATTGGTTAGATAATTCAGAAGAAATTAATTTCCTTGGATTCGCTGGTTTCAAAGCAGGAATGACTCATGTAGTCTATGTAGAAGATCAACCAAACAGTCCCTACTACGGAAAAGAATTAATGAAACCAGTTACTGTAATTGAGGTTCCTCCATTGATTCTTATAGGTATTAGAGTGTATAATGAAGATGAGTATGGTAAATATGTTGTGGGTGAAATATTTACCAATGAATTCAATAATTTTATAATCCGAAAAGTCAGTCCTCCAAATTTTGAAAATTATGATATTAATAGAGCAAAAAATATTATTTTAAAAGAGTTAGACGAGACAAGCGAGATTAGAGGAATTTTTCAAACTCAACCTTATAAAACTTCCTTACCCCGAAAGAAGCCAGATATAATAGAAATTAAGGTAAATTCCTTAAATAAAATAAAAGAGGAATTTAATTTTACTTTTGAAAACCTGGGTAAGGAAATTAGAGCTAGAGATGTTTTAAGCGAGGGTGAACTAATTGACGCTATTGCTGTAACGAAGGGTAAGGGCTTTCAAGGACCTGTTAAAAGATATGGAATTAAAATTCTAACAAGAAAAAATAGTAAAATAAGGAGAGCTGTAGCTTGTATTGGCCCTTGGCATCCAGCTAGAGTTCTTTATACTGTCCCCCGTGCTGGACAAATGGGATATCATCAAAGGACGGAATATCATAAAAGAATTATGCTTATCGGTGAAAATGAAGAAGAAATTAATCCAAAAGGAGGATATATTCGTTATGGTAAGATCCAAGGCGATTATTTATTAGTTCTAGGATCCATACCTGGCCCTAAGAAACGGCTAATAAGAATAAGAAAAACAATAAGACCATTAAAATCATTTTTAGTTAAAACTCCGGAAATCACATTTATAAGTAGAGAAAGCCACCAAAGGAAATAAAATTAAATAATAGGTGTTCTTATGGAAAAGATTAATATTTATGATTTAGACGGGAAAAAAAAAGGATTAATTGATAAACCAGAAATCTTTAGTGTTAAACCTAGAAAAGATCTTATTCAAGTGGCTAATAATGTCTCTCAGAGTAAAAGTAAACAAACTCAAGGAAGAGATATAAGTGCGGGATTAAAAAATATTTCCGAAGGTTGGGGTACTGGTTATGGTATGTCTCGAGCGCCTAGAAGAAAGGGATCGGGATTTCCTACTGCTAGAAACGTGGGAAGGGTTCCTTTTGCTAAAGGAGGGCGGCGTACACACCCCATCAAATCTGAAAAAGTAATAGGGAAAAAAATTAATAAAAAAATTAAAAAACTATCGATTATTTCAGCAATTTCTGCTTCAGGTGATAAATATTGGGTTTTAAAACGAGGACATAATCTTGATAATATCCCAGAATTACCGCTAGTTATTGATGATAAAATTCAAACAATTAAAAAAACAGAACGAATGTATTCAATTCTATGTAATTTAGGCTTTAAAGAAGAATTGCTTAAAATAAAAAAGAGTAGAAAAATAAGAAGTGGAAAAGGTAAAGTAAGGGGACGTAAATATAAAAACAAAAAGGGGATATTAATCATAATAAAAGAGGATTTTGGAATTGTTAAAGCCTCAAGAAATGTTCCAGGAACAGATGTTATTATGGTTGAAAATGTTTCTATTAATAATTTAGCACCCGGTGGTGTTTCAGGTAGGCTAATATTATGGTCGCAATCTGCTTTTAGTGAATTGAATAATTTTGAGGTGTTAATTTAATTTGGAGAAATTTTATACAATAATTAAAAAACCACTAATTACTGAGAAAACCTTTGATTTAATTGAAAAAGAAAACAAATTAGTTTTTATTGTTGATAGGTCTGCAAATAAAAATCAAATTAAAAGAGCAATTGAAAGAATATATAGTGTAAAGGTGATAAAGGTCAATACAATGATAACACCTAAAGGAGAGAAAAAAGCATTTATTAAACTTCATCCTGATAATTCTGCTCAAGATATTGCTATCGAATTAGGGATATTTTAATTATCTTTTATTTCTAAATATATTAAAATCAAAATTTAAAATCTCATCTGAATTTAAAGTCAATAAATTATGCAGGGTTTTAAAATTTGTAATACTTGCCAATTTCTCAAACTCTTTTTTATTTAAAATCGTAATATATATGAAATATTTCGAATGATATTTTTCAATTATTTTTTTGATATATTCCGAATCCAATTTTATTAAAACTAAAAAAAGAAATTTTTCCTCAATAAATATTAAATTTTTACTAAGCCTAATATACTCTATTTGATATTTTAATAAATTTTGTTCAATTAGCTTATTAAATTTTAACAACCTTGTTAAGTCGTTTTGATTCTTTGTTGTAAATAAAGAATTAAGGTATTTCAGGGGAAAAAAGTCGTTAGAGATTCCCATTCTCCATAAATAATTAACGATTTCTCTAATCTTTAAGTTTTGTCTTTTCAATACATTATAATTAAAGAAAGTATTGACACTATTCTCTGTATTAAATGAATCATCGCTTTTGATAATATTTTCAACAAAATAAGGACTGAATTTAATTTCTTCATTGTTATCTATTCTAAAGTTGAAGTTTAAATATCCTTCTCTTTCAAAATTATTAATAACCTTTATGAAATTATTGATGAAAGAATTCTTATTTTCTAAATAATCAAAATCTATATAATAAAAACTCAGTAAAAATGAGTCACTGTTGTTTAAAACTAATATAGATTCACCATGTTTCATGAGAGATACCTTTGAATTCACTTTTTTGATAATTGGTTCTAAAAATTTTCTTTCTAATTTAGAATTCTTTAAAAATTTGAGAGCGTTATTTTCTTCAACTAATTTTTGCTGTATATCGTTAAAAATCTTTATTATATTTTCCTTTTTTTTCTCTTCAAAATTTAATAGAAAAACATTTCTATTCTTCTCCAATATATTTAATTGAATTGTGTAATATTGAATCAATCTTTTTCTTAGAAATTGGTTTAAAACAGTAATAATCGAATTAATTACAACAGTTTCAAACATAGCAAAAGCTACTAACTTCTTGTTTTTATTCAAACTCTTATAATAAATTAAATATTCATCAACCAAATATGATAATAACTGAAATTTACTCTTTTTGGTCATACATTTAATCTTTTATTACTAATTATAAAAACATAAATTTTTTGTAATGATCAAATAAGCAGGTAAAATATGGAAGTTAATTTTCTCAATATCTAACTACCTTAATTATGAGTGAATTAAAACTAATTTTTGAAAAGAATATATTGTTTATGGATATCAATCATAATTTCAAATTGCTGGCAAAAATGTTTATACAAAACTTAAAAATATGATCTATTTTATTATAATTTATGTTAAACCCTAATTTAGGTTATAGAGTTGCTGAAAAATATTAAAGATTTTCTTTCTAATTTAAATCCAGATATATTGATTCAAGCACCTTCTAGAATCAATTTGATAAATCCTTTAGATGCAGTAGAGGGAGATTTTTGGATGCCATCGGTCGCAATCAATAGTAAGCATGATCCTTTATCTGTATTTCTTTATATAAAAAAAATAGATCAAGATAGTAGATTAAAAATCTATACAATTAAACATGTGAAAACCCATTTAAAGTTTGAAGTAATCAATGAAGAAAGATTAGTAAAGAAGAAAAGTGAGATTTTGAAGAAATTAACTAAAAATCAGAGACTAATTTATGCAGCTATATATAGATTACTTAAAATGAATTCTTGTTTAAATCAAAAATTTTTAAAATCAAATATCGAAATTGGATTACTTACAACTATACCGGCACAAAGTGGCTTAGGGGGTAGTACAGCAATAATAGTTGCTGTCATTTATGGTCTTGCATGTTATTTTAATTTATATAACAATCTCACCACAATTAAAGATAATGAATTTCCAATAAATAAAGATATAATTGCTGAAATTGCCACAAAAGTTGAGGATAAAGATTTAGAAGTTACCGCGGGTTATTCAGATCGATATATAATAAGTAGGGGAGGATTAGGATTTTGCTCTTATATTGGAAAACTTGATCATAGAGAAATCTCAGATGAACCTTTAGCAATCTATGATAGAATCGATGAAACTTATGAAATAAATAGTTTACCAATAATTATTTGCTTTTCTGGAGTAATTCATGAAAGTGGTGATGTTCATAGAAAATTACGGAAATTGTATTTACAGCAAGAACCAAAAATAGTGAATAATTATAATAAGTTAGCGGAATTATCTTGGAAGTCTAGATTTACTTTAATGAAACATGATTGGAAGCTCTTAGGAGAATACTTTAGGGAGAATACAAGAATTATGAACAATATTATGGAACAAGCGGGATTTGAATATGGGATAGGTTTAGTTAACAACATTTTAATAAAATTAGTTGAAGAACATATTGATGTTTATGCTGCGAAATTAACCGGGGCAGGTAATGGGGGTTCCGTCTTCGCATTAATAAATCCAGACAAAATTAAGACAATTTTAAATTACTGGAAAAACAAATTGATTGAGATTATTAAAGACAAAAAGATTTTTATTTCAAAATTTCCTTCATATCCAGTAGAAATAGTAGAACAACTTAAAAATGCTAGATTTTATCAAATCACAATTGATAAAGATGGAGTGAAAAAAATATAATCTATAAGATATTTTATTATTAAAACAACAGGAGAATAAACTTGAGCAAATTCGAAAGATATAAAAAAAAAGTAGAGCCTTATATTTACCCCCATAAACATTGTAAACAATGCGGAGAAATGATTACTGAAGCTTATACTTATTGTCCTGAATGCTATAAAAAATTAGAAGAAAAGAAAAAAAGAAAATTATTCAAAAGGAAGAAGAATTAATTCTGTTTATATGTGTAGATTTTAAATACCATTTTATATTAGATATTTAATCTTTCTAATAACCATTGTTTTTCTAATAAGGACAAAAATGATCCCAACCTCGGACCCGACTTTTTTCCAAGAATAACTTGATAGATTGCTTCAAACATTTTACGTGGTGGTATTTTCAGATCATCATTTGCTATGGTAAAAATTATATTCTGGATCATATCAGAGTTTAAATGTTCCTCTTTAGCGAGATGGTTTTTTAATAATTTAATACCTTCTTTTTGGGTATCAGTTAATGAGCTTAATATATTATCGTTAATTTCTTCTGGGATGGTGAATATGTTTATTTTTCTTAGTATTTCATTTTTAACTTTATTATTCTTTTCTGTTTCAATGGCTTCTTTCACAGTAGTAAGCCAATCAGTTGTTTGTCTGATTAATTTTTTAAATTGTTCCATTGTAATTGATTCTTCAAAATTTTCTGAAAGAGATGCTTCTTTTGCCTTTTCATATAATTTTTCTATACTTAAAATGTTTTGAACTTGTGATAGAAAAATCAATAACTTAAATGGTAACCTTATGGATTTTTCATTAGGTATCTCATGAATCTGGGTTAAAGGAAAAATGTATTGTAATTCATTATTACCTGATTCCCCCCCTTTAACTTCTGAGAAATATTTTTCTTCCATCTTTTCATAAAAATCGTAATATTGTGGAATTTCTTCAGTTCTGAATGAAATATGCTTTAAAGGGTTAGTCTTTAAAATTATTGTCCTAAATACTTCTGGATCAGCTATTTCGAGATATTTTTTTGGTGTAAAAACGATACCCTTAGAGGTTTTCATATCTCTATCACCTAATCTCACCCATTCATAGGGAACTGTAACAGGTCCAATAAAATTATATAATTCTTGGCATAATTCGAATCCTGTATCATAAGCTCCACCTTTAACACTATGATCCTTACCTGCGGGTTCACAAGTTGTTTTATAAAGAGCCCATTTTGCTGGCCAATCGACTCTCCAGTTTAATTTTAACCTACCACTGTAAATGGATAATTCTCCTGTATGATCACAGGAATTGCATGAATAAGTTACCTTTTGTTCTTCTTTCAAGTATTCATTTACTCGATTTGGTTCAATTGTTCCATCTTTTTCCCGATGTTGAATTTTATCACATTTTTCACATATTACCATAACAGGCATCCAACTTCTTTGCATTTCTATAAAATTTGCTTTCTTTTCATCGTCCAAGGTTGGTAAAATATATTTTCGTATAATTTCCTTTATTTTTTCTGTGTTTTCTAGGGCAACTTTAATCATTTCTTGCATTTCCTTAGTTTTATATAATTCATGGGCCCAAATTATCTCTGTAATTATCCCAAAATCAGGGAACGTCGATGATAAATTATTTCCAAAATGGTGAGCATAACTTTCGCATTGGCAATCCCGAAATGGGCAAGGCATGTAAGAAAAAGGTTTTCCTAAATGTTCATTTTGAAATTCTTGATCTATATATCCCGGAAATCTTGTAGCAGCATCTAAACTATCAAAGAATAGAAAAGATCTGACATTTTTCCCTTTTTCTTCAAGGACTCTTCTGATTGAATCACAAATGATGATTTCTCGTAATATTCCAAGGTGAATATAACCAGAAGGTGTTTTTCCGGTTGCTAGTGTAATCAAAGATTCATTTCTCTTTAATATTTTTTCAATTATTTCATCTAACCAATGAACTGGAAAATCTTCATTCAACTTCTCTTCACTTTTCAGCCTATTCTTTATTGATTTAATGAATAAATAATAATATATTTACCCTTTTGGTTTATATATTCATAACTATAACAAAAGACTTTTCTTATCTTGTATAATAGTTTATTTAACGATTGATAAATTATTAAACATTTTCGATTTTAAGTGAAAGGGATTTAAATAATGAGGATCGCTGTTCTTAATAAGGATCGTTGCAAACCAAACAAATGTAGCCCCTATGGAGAAAAACCATGTATAAAATATTGCCCTAGAGTGAGAACCGGAGATGAAACCATAGTTCTAAGTCCTGATGAAAAATATGTAGTAATTACAGAAAGTCTCTGTTCAGGGGAGGGTATTTGTATTAAAAAATGCCCATTTAAGGCGATTAGCATTGTGAATTTGCCAGATCCCTTAGAAAATCAAATTTCTTATCGTTATGGCCAAGATCAATTTTCACTCTTTCGTATGGCAATCCCCAAAAAGGGAAAAGTTCTTGGATTAATTGGTCAAAATGGAATAGGGAAAAGCACCATGTTGAAAATATTATCAAATGAAATAAAATTAAATCTTGGTAAATTTGGAGATAATGCTCCTGATTGGAAGCAAATTATTGATCACTTTAAAGGTTCAGAATTACATCAATATTTTATAGATCTTAAAGAAAATAAATTAAACATTGTATATAAGCCTCAAAATATAACAGTAATCCCAAAATATGTGACTGGAAATGTGGTTGATCTTTTAAGTAAAGGGGATGAAATAGAAAAGTTAGATCAAATTATTGAGAAATTGAACCTAATAGAAATTTTAGAGAGAGACATTTCAGTATTATCAGGCGGAGAACTTCAAAGAGTAGCTATTGCCGCGGCTTTCCTTAAAGATGGGGATGTATATTTGTTTGATGAACCAAGCTCATATTTGGACGTTAGTGAAAGAATCAATACGGCCAAATTAATCAGAACTTTACCAGCAGAAAATAAAATAATAATAGTTGTAGAACACGATTTAGCAATATTAGATTATCTTAGTGATTATGTCTCGGTTTTGTATGGAGAACCTGGAGTTTATGGAATTATTTCTCATCCTCAAGGAGTAAGAGTTGGAATTAATATTTATTTAAATGGATATATTAAAGACGAAAATGTAAAATTTAGAGAAGAGCCAATCTTATTTCATGAACGTCCCCCCCAAGAATCTCTTTTTGGTTCTGGAAATGTCATTTTCTCTTATGATGATATCCAAGTTTCTCTAGGCAATTTCAAATTGACCACTTCTGGCAGTGAAATTCATTCTGGGGAGATTATAGGGATTTTGGGGCCTAATGGAATAGGAAAAACTACATTTATAAATATGATAGCTAATAGTGCTATTACAGAAAATCATGAAGATGATAATGGTAATAATGGCAAGTTATCAGTCTCAGTAAAACATCAATACATAAAAATGGAAGAGGATAAATTAGTTTCTGATCTCATTACCCAAATAAAATTGGCCCCTCATCTCAGTCAATCTTTTAAAAAGCGATTGATTAATAATTTGCTTCTGGAAGATATCAGGGAACGTAATATTTCGGAATTAAGCGGTGGGGAATTACAAAGAGTAGCAATAGCAAAATGTTTAACAACGGAAGCTGATATTTATCTTTTAGATGAACCCTCTGCATTTTTAGATGTCGAGATGAGGTTACAGGTCGCTCAACTTTTAAGAAAATCAATTGAGGAATTAAAAAAAGCTGGGTTTGTTGTAGAACATGATATTATAACGCAAGATTTTATTGCTGACTCAATCTTAGTATTTGATGGTATTCCAGGGCTAGAAGGGAAAGCTATGGCACCCCAAAGTTTAAGAGATGGATTTAATATGTTTTTAAAAATTATGGGGATTACTTTTAGGAGAGATTCAATGACAAAAAGACCACGAGTAAATAAATTAGGAAGTAATAAGGATAATTACCAAAAAAGAATAAATGAATTCTACTACATTCCAAAATAAAAATAATTGTTGCTATTAATTTCTATTAGATTGTATTAACTTATTTTTTTATAGTCCTCTGTTTCCACTGGAAAAACCTTTCTATAACTTAAAAAGTGAGATTTAATCATGTTAAAATTTTAATAAGTTAATTTAAATATGAAAGAATAATTTTTTACTGGGGCCCTATTCTATAATATAATATAAATTTTTTATTTTTGACTATTCTAAATCAAATTTCCAACGGAAATAAAGGAGTATATATAATCTCAAATATAAAAAAAATAATAAAAAATAGGTAAACTTGGTTATTTTAAATTTTTAATTTCCAAAAAACTAAAGGGCGTCCTCTTTTACCATCAATACGAGAGAATTTTTCTATTAATTTCCTTTTTTGAAGTTTCACTAAATTATCGTAGATTGTTGTTCTTGGTGTATTAAGTTGTTTTACTAAGTCTTTACGAGTAGAAGGTCCAACCATATCCAAAGTTTTGAGGAGATTATATTGAATTGGGGATAAAAAATCTTTTGATTCAGAAAATTTCTCAATAATAATTCCATTAGCCATAATTTATTCCTCCTTTATTTAATAAATTCAAAAACGACAAATATTCGACTTTTTAATTTAAATGTTAAGAATTTGTTCTTATGATCATATTAATCCCAAATAATATATAAATGATGTTTATTTATGCATTATTATCATCAATAAGCACTAAAATTTAAAAACGAAGAAAGTTATTAAAAAATCGGATCATAATTATTTAAATCACAAAAATGACTGAGACTTCAAGGACCACAGTAACCTTAAACAATAGTTATATGAAGCTAATTGAAGAACTTGTAGATGTTTTTGGCGCTACAAGAGCACAAGTAATTAGTAATATTGTAGAATATTTTCTTAATGATAGTAACAATGATCCCTTATTAGAAAAATTAAGGGCGAGGAAAAGAAAAGAAAAACCACCTGAACAAAATGAATTAAATAAGAAAATAAGTAAATATTTGAAAAGAGCAGATAGGATACCTTTTAATATATTTATAGAGCATTTAAATTTAGACACTGATTTTGTAATAAGTCAGCTTGATGAGTGGGGAGAAAAATTTAATTTTATGTTTATTGACAATAAAATAATTAAAATTAAAAACGATAATTTAATTTAAAACGTTATTACTATCTAATCATCCAAAAATATCCAAAAAATCATTAGACAATCCAACTGTCCAATCAAGTATAGACGTAATTACTCCTGTAATAATAAAGAAGATAAAAAGACCAAAACCAATGAGTAAAGCATATTCTACAAGATTTCCTCCATATTCGTCAGAAAAAAAATTTCGGATTATAGAACCTAATTTCTTAAGAAAGATTTTAATTTTCATTCTTACTTTCTATTCAAAACTAACCTTTTAAACTAAACGAAACTAAAAAAACCCTAGTTAATTAAAATCTTAAAATTCCATTTTTTTAAGAACATTGTTAAGATCTGCTTCAGTCGCCTGGTTTCTAGGTATTTTAACTCTGAATTTATCATCATCAAATTTTCTTGGAATTATATGAACATGGAAATGTTTTACTACCTGACCTGCGGCTGTAAAATTATTTTGAAGGATATTATAACCATCAGTTTGTAATTTTTCATGGATCATCGATGCAATTTTTTTCACTACTTTATAAAGCTCGGTTAATTCATTATCCGGAATATCTTCTAGTGTAGAATAATGATTTTTTGGTATAACTATCGTATGGCCTTTTGAAATAGGGAAAATATCTAAAAATGCAAGATTTAGATTATTTTCATATACAATCTTTGATGGAATTTCTCTCCTGGTAATTTTACAAAATATACAATCTTCACTTTTCATTATTTTAAACCCTTTTTATTTTAGATAATCTTCAAATGCAATTTTTATTTTAATTTAAATTAAAAAACCATTACTGAGTTTTATCATATTAAATTATAAAAATTTTTCACATTATGATTGAGAGACACTGATTATTATGTTTTTTCAAGAAATACAATCAATTTTAATAAATAAATTATCTCCCAAAATATTTAAATTAAATTCAGAGATTTATGGCTTTCAATATAATCAGAATAGAGTCAATAAATCAATAAAAAAAGTAATGCTAACCATAGACTTAAGTATTGAAGCATTACATTTTGCTCTAAAAAATAAAGTCAATCTAATAATCTCCCATCATGGGTTAATTAATAACTCAATTAATAAATTTAATCAAGATTTAATAAATAAATTAACTTTGCTGACTAAATATCCAATTGCAATATTTGTATTAAACTCTTCATTCATCGCAGCAGAAGGAGGAGTATCGGAAACAATAGCGAATGCACTCTACTTGAATTTAGAAAGAACATTTGACATAAAAAATAATAAAGGAATAAAAATTCCAATAGGGCGGATATGTACTCCAAAATATTATTTGAATAATGACCAAAAAATGACTTTAGAAGATTTAATTAAAAGAATTAAAGCACACTTAGATTTAACTCATGTCTCATATGTGGGCGATCTCAAAAAATTAATCAAAACAATTTGTATTGTTGGAGGAGATACCCCAAATCTATCATATCTAAGAAAAGCTTCGGCTCTGGATTGTGATTGCTATATCACTGGAAGAATTGACTATTTTGGTGCTATTTATAGTAGAGATATAGGACTTAGCATAATTGAAACTTCACATTATAAAATAGAAATTCTCGCATTGAAAAAATTATGTAATATCTTGAGTTTAGAGTTTCCCTATGTAGAATTTACATTATTTGAATCATTTGACCCCTTTAGAATTTATTTTTAAAAATTAATCTCCAATCAGAATAAAAACACTCAATAATTCCCAAATAAAAGTTTAAATTTATTGAGAGATAATTTGTCTTTAAACAGCTATTATTTTTTTTCTTATTCAGTATATTTTTAGTGAAATTAATATGCCTATAATTGAATATAATGGGAAAAAACCCGAGATAAGTCCAAATTCTTATGTTAGCCCTCAAAGTACTTTAATTGGAGATGTAAAAGTAAACGATAATGCAATTGTATGGCCAGGCTCAATCATTCGGGCAGAAAATTCACCAATTATCATAGGCGAATATTCTACAATTTTTGATGGAGTAATGATGTTAACGCGATCTCAAAGAAGTTCTATTAATATTGGTAGATACTGTATAATTGAATCCGGAGTAGCATTACTAGGATGTTTCATGGAAGACTATGTACAAATAAAGGAAGGAACCTTAATCTATGAAGATGCCTCGATAGGTGAAGGTGTCATCATTATGAATGGAAGCCAAGTCCCACCTGGATTAACAATCCCCGCTCGTACAGTAATGAGGGGGATCCCTGTTGAATCTATTCGAGAACAAACACGAAATGATGTATTGAAACAAAAGGACCGAGCCGAAAATTACTCTCAATTATTTATCAAGATTAAAAACCAGCTTCCAAATGCTCAAGGCTATTTGCTAACATTATCTGATTTCCTAAAATTAATGATAAAAAAAGAATAATAAAAATAAATTTATTTTTAATTTAAAATCATACCAAAATATTTAGCATTTTAATCAGTTCTTTATATCTTGAGCGAAGGGTTACCTCAGTTACCCCAACTAAATTTGCAATCTCTTTCTGTGATATTCGCTTATCCTTCATTTTACAAACTAAATATAATGCTCCCGCACATAATCCTTTTGGATCTTTTCCAGAAGTAGAAAACCTTGATATGAACGTTTGTAAAAGCTTAATTGTGCTATTCTCTGCATCCGCATCTAGCTCTAACTCTGCAATAAAGCGCGGAATAAGAGAAATTGGATCAGTGGAAGGGACTTTTAAATTTAGTTCTCTGATTAAAGTTCTATAACATCTTCTAACATTTTTCGCACTTATGGATGTTTGCTCCAAGATCTCTTGTAGAGTTCGAGGTATTTTTCTTTCCCTACAAGCAAAATACAAGCAAGCAGCAACCATTCCATTAATTGACCTCCCCCTAAGAAGTTTCTTTTTAAAAGCCTCAATATAAAGCCTTATAGCTGCTTTCTTTACATGGTTAGGTAAGTTTAAATTACTCCCAATTCTTTTTAATTCTGTTGTCGCTATTAACATATTTCGCTTATCCCATGTCATTCGGGAATTCCATTTAGCAGCTCGTTTCAAATCAGGGCTTTTAATGTTAGATTTATCAATTATTGTGCTTAAACCCATATCTGGTAATAGAATTGAAATGGGAGAACCTGTTCTTTCTCTATTTTCTTTTTCCTGTTTAGTAAATGCTCTTTTACCACTATGAGAAATATCCACAATTCGTTCACTTATGACCAATCCACATTGTCCACAAACAATTTCTCCCCTTTCATGGAGTGGAATAACCTTGCCCCCACATTCAGGGCATGAATTTGAAAAATTACTTAAATCTGATTC
>JAHQWI010000119.1 GCA_029856085.1 Promethearchaeia archaeon
GTTGTATACCGTGTGAATAACTTTCAGCCAAAATTAGAACAACATTAATTAAATCTTCACTTTCATGAACAAAAGGAATTATTAGACTCCACTTATGAAAGAACCTATATTCAGAACTAATTCTTTTAGCTAATTCATAAAAAATCATTTGATTTGAGTCTTTTAAAATAGTCTGATTTACGATGTCTTGCTTTTTCAAGGAAAAAATAAATCTCTTTTTTAATTTAAATGTGAGGTTGTTATTAGTATTATCATTCTCATAAATTAAATAGAAGAATGGCAAAAAACCAGGGATGTATTGCTGATTCTTAGGTAAGCTCACCTGAATTATGATTCTTAGCAAAGTTCGAATTCCAAAATATATAAGGTAAATATATAAGTAGAAAAAAGCAAGATCCATAAATACATGATAATAGGGTTTTGTATAGTAATATATAATTAGAACTAAAAGATTTAAACCAGAAAAAGCAGCTAATAATGGGTTGACTGCTCTATCAGCAAAAAAACGATACTCTTTTTTGGAAAGGGGATAGATAATCGGTATTTTTGAAGCAGCAAAGAAATCTAAGGAGATATGAATACTATAACCTATAAATCCTGCGAGCCAGACCTCAGAAAATGAAATGTTTCTTAATAGAGATACAATAAAACCAACTATTCCAGTAAAAAATATTCCGACGATATATGAATGGGAACCTGCTTTATGGGAAAAAAAGTACATTTTCCGTATTTTTTGAAGTGGTTCTAAGAATACATCAAAATCCGGCAGAAATGTCATTATCCATAATAGGATAATCGCTACTGGACTAAAAGTAGTTAATGTGAATAATCCCGCTAATACTCCCATAAATATATGTGTGAAAATATCCATATTAGGTTTAAAAATAAGACGATATATTTATACAATTCGATTAAATTTATAATTTATAGGAGGCTTTCCTATTGTCAATCTTTCACTAGCGTTTATTGAAAGACTTCATTCAAATTATTATGTTTTTCTTTTGAGTTCAAAATAGTGAGCAAAAGTATCATGGTTTTTTCCATATTTTTGCATGATGATTTTTTTAAACTTACCATAATCTAACCGTTCTTTCATAACATCAGCTCATCAATCTGCATGGACTACAATAGTAATATTACTATTGGGATATAAATTAGTATTAATATCTTCTTGTAAGTTCATAAATTCTCTATTTGGACCATATGCGTTTACAGCACAGTCATCATAAATTCTATTCTCCTCTCCATCCCAAATCAACTGCAAATAGCTATGAATCAAATCCTTATATAAGGGGAATAGAGGTCCTTCAGGACTCATATAAATTTGTTTATCTATAGCACTTAGCGCGTTAATAACAGTTCCATTGTCATCTATATTTATTGCATATTCTCGTCCCTTTGACAACCTTTTTTCAGGGTCGGGAGCAAAAATTGTTATGTTCACTTTCTTAATTTTAATAATCACCCCTAAATAATAAAATAAATAAATTAAATAAGCCCTTTAGCTTTCAAGAGCCTTGGTAATTCTCTCTTTAGAGTAAATGAAGAAGAAAACTTTTTCTCTCCATCAACTACAATACACTTATTATGTAAATTAAGATTTCTTGCTTCTACTGAATTAAGATTCTTAGTATCATAATCGATGTGTTTAATATAGGGTGTAAGTTCGACAAATACTCGATTCATAAACTTGTCCCACTCACAAGTGCATGCATCTAATGGAACGTAAATGTCAACTTTCAATTTTCCATTATTTTCTTCATTATCTGAGCTACATTTATTTTGAGAACATTGCGTATCTGAGTGAGCACTACAAGAGTGTCCTGAATAATCTGGCGATGCACGAATTTCTTTCATAACTTCCTCTATTGTTTTATCTATTTCATCATCAGACATATCTTAGTGTTTCCTCTTTTTTATTCATTAATAACTCTTCTAAAAAATATATTTTTTAGGTATTTTTATTTATTATGATTCCCAAAAACCTCGTTTTCTGAGATATCGCCCTAAATAGACAATTGAAAGCATCACAGGTATCTCCCAAAAAAGCCCCATTGTAGTCCCTAAAGCTGCCCATGATCCAATACCATAAATGGCAATAGCAGTAGCAATCGCAATTTCAAAATGACTAGAAGAACCGATTATGACCGTGATAATTGCCTCTCTATACTTCAATTTAGTGAGTTTTGTAATTAAAATATTATACCCAACAACAATAACAAACCCTACTAAGAGAGGAATTGATATTATTAACAACAAATCAGGATTACGTATCAGAACATCACCATTTAATGAAAATAAGACAACTAAAGTTGTTAGCAAGGCAATAATTGACATATTTCCTACAATTGGACGATAAGTGTTATTAAACCAATCTTCACCTTTAGAAGATATAATCAATCTTTTACTGATTAATCCCCCTAATAACGGAAGTCCTATAAAAATTAATGTCGAAATTAATAAAAGAAACCAATTAATTGGTATATTTTGAATACCTGTTAGCAGCATTACCATAGGAGCATAACCAAATATAATTGTTATGGTATTTAGGCTTGTATTAATCACATTTTGCTCTTGGTTACCTTTTGCCATCCAGCCCCATACTAAAACCATTGCAGTGCAAGGAGAACTGGAGAGTAAAATAATTGCAAAAGTTAACTGTCTCATAGTTTCAGAACTACCAGGTAAAAAGATATTCACCATCGCCAAGCCAACAAACGGAGCAATAATCCAATTAGAAATAATTGTTAAAATTATTGGTTTAGGATTTCTACCTAATTTTTTCAACTCAGAAGCTTGAAGATTGAGCATTGCTGGATACATCATTAAGAATAAACAAATCCCAACAGGTACAGAAATTCCACCAATCTGTAAAGAATCAATAGCTTCACTGATACCGGGGATAATTTGAGAAAAGATAATTCCGATAAGTATACATAGAGCAACCCAAAGGGGCAATAATTTCTCAAAAAAACTGATTGTGCGACCTTCTTCTTCACTCATGATATTTCAGTTTTTATCTGTTAATTTCTGAAAATTTTATTCTAATCTTAAATAATAAAATTTTTATTCGAATAAAAGTTTATTGATTTGAATAAGGTTTTATAAATCTGTTTACTTTTATAAATATTGGATAAATGAGAATTGAATTATTTAATTGTGTTGGATATGAATATTAAACATGAAAAAGAAATTAAGACTAAGTTGATAAAATGTGAAGATATTGAGAATCCAGATCTGCATTTCAAACAGTTGCGTGGACTAGGAGATGAAATGATTCAGAATACTAGTTTTGAAGATTTAACTATATTTCTCAATGCATTAGCAAATAAAAAGCGTCTCATAATAATAAACATTTTAAAAGAAAAAGATCGATGTGTTTGTGAATTAGAAGTGGTAATGGATGAATCACAACCCTCTATTTCACATCACTTAAAAATCCTTGAAAATGCTGGACTAATTAGAGGGTGGAAAAAAGGTAAGTTTACACATTATGATATTATTGAGGAACAAATTACTTCATATCTAGAATTATTAAATCAAAAATTAGTTTAAACACAGATATTACAACCTCCTCTTATTAATAGTTTATAATTATTAAATTTAAAAGCTAACTTGCTTATTTTGATCGTAATCTAAAATTTAGATATTTGACATGGAATTTTTTATAAATCAACAAAAAATGTGAAAATAATGGCAAAACCAGTTCCAGATACGGAAGAATCGATGGCAGAATGTCGTAAACGTATTACATAGGCTAATCCGTCGTCAGAATTCTGTGGTCCTTGTCCTTCATTCAAACCAAACCAACTCAACGAATTTGAGCCACACGCCCTGTTTTGTTCCAGAGGACAAACTGAAAAACCTATAGATCAAGTAGAAGATAAAGGTTGTAGTTGTTTTGGATGTGGATTATTCTCCCAATATGAGTTAAAGGGAGGATATTTCTGCATGCATGGAATTGAGGGAAGAAAATAAAGATTAAAAAAATCTTTTATATTTTTTTTATTTGATAATAAGAATTTTTATTAAATATCACCATGAATATTTTAAATGAACAAGTATTTCAAAAATTAATGAGAATTAATAATCAGAACAAGGTAGGATTTCTTACCTTTAATTGCTGTATTTTTGGTTGTTGTTAAACAACAGTTTCATTAATTCTCACTTAACCATCAAAATTTATTCTCTCAAATAACACTTGTTTGGTTAAATTTGTAGAATTTTAATTATGAATACTAAAATTAGGGATGTCAAAATGAAGTCAGCATCATATAATAATAGAAAAGGGAAAATAGGAA
>JAHQWI010000120.1 GCA_029856085.1 Promethearchaeia archaeon
TACGTGATCAATGTTCATGGGTTCATATGACAGAAAAGGAGCTTGCTACGGAAAAAGCAGTTGATTTAATAAGAATGGGTGTTGCTAAATCAAGATTATTTAAACCACAAGAAGAAAAGAAATTGAAAATCACTCAAACTGCAATGGTAATTGGTGGGGGAATATCTGGAATGACTGCTGCATTAAGTATTGCTAATCAAGGATTTATTGTTTATCTTATAGAAAAAGAGAAATATTTAGGTGGAAATTTAAGATACCTAAATATGCTATATCCTACTCAAGAGGATGCTTCAGTGTTACTAAACGAAACCATAGAAAAGGTTGAACAAAATAAGAACATTCAAATCTTTTTAAATTCTGATTTAAAAGATACAAATGGATATATTGGTAATTTTAACGTTTCACTTACCGATTCAGATAATAAGATTCATGAATTAAAAATTGGTACTATTATTGTTGCCACTGGAGGGCAAGAATTAAAACCTAATGAATTTTTTGAATATACTTATACGAACCATAATGTAATTACACAATTACAACTAGAACAGAAATTAAAGGATGAAGATAAATCATGGCTTGATAAACTTAATCATATAACTACACTATTATGTGTTAATGCTAGACAAGAAAAAGGGATAACATATTGTTCAAATATATGTTGTGAAAGTGCTATAAAAAATATTAGTATCCTAAAAGAATTAAAACAAAACCTCAAATTAATAGTTCTTTATAGAGATTTTCAAATGGCAAAGAAAGAATTTGAAAGATATTATCGTGAGCGAAGAAAAGATGCTGTTTTTTTAAGATACGATTTAGATGATCCACCTGTAATTAAAGAGAGAAATGGAGGAACAAGTAAGTTTGAAATTAAAGTTTTTGATACCAATTTACAAGATAATATCAAATTTGATACAGATTTATTAGTATTATCGACACCTATGATTCCAGCTGACAATTTAGATGAGCTAGCAAAAATGCTCAAGGTTCCACTAGACAAAAATGGTTTTTTTTTGGAGGCTCATGTCAAATTAAGACCATTAGATTTTGCTACTGAGGGGATCTTTTTGTGTGGATGTGCTCAATGGCCAAAAAACATACAAGATTCAATATCACAAGCAAATGGTGCAGCAGGAAGAGCATGTAGGTTTTTAAGCGCAGGGGAAATTACCACATCTGGATTAATAGCGGAAGTAGATCCTGAGATGTGTATCGGATGTGGAACCTGCGAGGAAGCATGTTCCTATAACGCAATAGAAATTACAAACGTCTCAAAAGAATTTGAAGAAGTAAGTCTACCAATAAAAAAATCTTCTGTAAATTCAGGTTTATGCAAAGGATGTGGAACTTGTGCTGTGAATTGTCCAGTTGGGGCAATTTCTATTAGACATTACGATTTTGAACAAATTAATGCTATGATTAGGACATTAGCAATGTAAACTTAAATTAAAAAGAATATAATGTTATCATATCTATAATTTCTCATTTGACAATTGAGTTTTGAAATCTAATCAGAAAAGATAAATTATTTCCTTTTTTTTTTTAATCATTATTGGTTTAAATTATTATAATTTGTATTAGCCAAAAAAAGTGAATATTATTACTGAAACTACAAAAGTGGATGATTCAAAAGAACCTAGCAATGATAATAGTTCTTATCTTGAAAAAATTTATGAACCAGATATAAGGAAATTATTATATCGGTGTTATCAATGTGTCCGTTGCAGTGGTGTGTGTCAACTCAGTCGGGTTCAGAGTTTTGAACCAAGTAGAATAATTCAAATGATCTTAGAGGGTTTTGAAGATAAAATTATTGAGAGTGGTATTTTGTGGGATTGTCTTACATGTAATGCTTGTCTTCAGAATTGTCCTGAGGGAATAAATTTCGCAGATATTGTAAGAATGGCAAAGTATAAAATGAGAACTTCTAATGGTCAAAATCCTGATGATTATGTTGCTCATAAGGGTGTATATACAACTATTTCAGAAATTATGAGTGAACCACATATAAAGCCAGAAAGATCTCTTGAATGGGTGCCAAAAGAATGTAAAATATCAGATCACGGAAATATATTATATTATGTTGGATGCTTACCATATTTTAATTTTGAATTTGAAAATTCTGATTCAATTGCCGAGAGTACATTAAAAATTCTATGCCAAGTCGAAAAAGAACCAATTGTAGTTCAGAAAGATGAGATTTGTTGTGGACACGATATTTATTGGGGTCAAGGCAAACTTAACGCATTTATTAATTTAGCCAAAAAGAATATGCAAAAGTTTGAAGAAACAGGCGTTTCTACAATAATAACGGCATGTGCAGAATGTTATAGAACGTTAAAAGTAGATTATCAAACTCTATTTGAAGATTTCAAAGATAAATTTCAAGTAAAGCATTTAATTGAATATATCTATGAAAAGTGGCAAAATAAAGAGATTGAATTTAAAAATCCAAATGAATCAGAAGAAAAAATACAATTTACTTATCATGATCCGTGTCGATTGAGTAGATTTTTGCCTAAAGATAGTAATATAATAGAAAATGTACGCGAAATTTTTACTCATTTAAAAGAATTAGGATATGAGTTTAAAGAAATGGCACATAATAAGAAAGATGCTTTGTGTTGCGGAGTAAGTTCTTGGATGAATTGTAATGAGCGATCAAAAGCTTTACGGTATAAAAGACTGCTAGAAGCAAAAGATGTAGGGGAAATAATGATTACGTCATGCCCAAAATGTAAAATACATTTATCATGTTTACAAAATGGTTATGAAGATATTTCCTCAATAGAAATATTGGATTTTTCTGAGTTTTTAGTGAATTTTATAAATATTGTAGATTCCAAAGAGAAACTGGAGGAGAAGGAATAATGGAAGGTTCAGTTTTAGTTATTGGTGGAGGGATTGCCGGAATTCAAACATCATTAGATCTTACTGAATTAGGTCTTAAAGTTTATTTAGTGGAAAAGACACCGTCAATAGGTGGGAGGATGGCTCAATTAGATAAAACCTTTCCTACAAATGACTGTTCTCTTTGTATATTGGCGCCTAAAATGGTTGAAGTATTCCGAAATCCTAATATAGAATTAATGACCTATCATGAGGTCAAAAAAGTAGAAGGAGACCCAGGAGATTTCACAGTCACAGTTTTAAAAAAACCTCGGTATATTGATGAAACGAAGTGTAAGGGATGTGGAGACTGTGCTACGAAATGTCCTAAAATTGAAGTCGGAAATATTTTTGATATGAATTTAGGAAAAAGAAAATCAATATATATTCCTTTTCCCCAAGCTGTACCCCCAATTTATTTAATCGACCCTGAATTATGTTTAAAGTTCACTAAAGGGGTATGTGGTGTCTGTGAAAAAGTATGCGAAGCAGAAGCGATAGATTATGAACAACAACCTCAAGATATTGAAATCAAAGTTGGTGCAATTGTCGTCGCAACAGGGTTTGAAATGTTTGCAGAAGAATTATCTTCTCGATGGGGGTATCATCACCAAAATGCTGTAAATGCACTTGAATACGAGCGAATACTTTGTGCAAGTGGTCCATTTGGAGGGCATGTTTTGCGCCCAAGCGATGAAAAAGAACCCGAAATAATAGCATTTATTCAATGTGCAGGATCAAGAGATTTACATGAAAATGTCCCATACTGTTCATCAGTTTGTTGTATGTACACGGCTAAAGAGGCTATAATAACGAAAGAACATTCTGAACACTCTCAATGTTTTGTATTTAGACATGATATACGAGCCTATGGTAAAAATTTCTATGAATTTACCCAGAGAGCTCAAGATGAATATGGTGTAAAATATTTCCAAACAAAAATAAGCACAATTAAAGAAGATCCTGAGACAAATGATTTACTTATTCATTATGAAGATTTAAAAACTGGGGAATTTAAAGATTTCAGAGCTAATTTAGTAGTATTAGCTACCCCATTAGTACCATCAAAGGGTACTCATGAATTATCGAAGATTCTAAATATTGAATTAGATCATTATGATTTCTATAAGGAAAAATCTTATTTTAATAAGTCTTTATCTTCAAAAGAGGGTATTTTCTTATGTGGATTTGCCCAAGGCCCTATGGATATACCCGAAACTGTAGCAGATGCTAGTGGAGTAGCTTCCCAAGTAGCAACTTTACTAAATTCTGTAAAATTCACTGAAGTAAAAGATAAAGTGTATGATATAGCTGAAAGGGAAGTTAAGATTAATGATGAGCCAAGAATTGGCGTATTAATTTGTCATTGTGGTATTAATATAGGCAAATATGTGGATGTCCCTGAAG
>JAHQWI010000121.1 GCA_029856085.1 Promethearchaeia archaeon
ATTTACTTCTTATTCTTTTAAGAGTAGAAGCTCAGAATTGAGTGAAAATCATTATTATTTTAATCTCTTGACAGCAAGTAGGTTTAATGTAAATCGAAATCTTAATAAATAGAGCTTTATTTCTTTTAAAAAAATAATTTTATAAGCTTTACGGATAAAGAAATTGAATCAAAAGTTAGGATGAAATATTAAAATTTTAAATTTTAACTAATCTCTGTTCACGTTTTTCATATGCACATAAATGAGATAAACCCCATTTTTTCGCTTTTTCTATAAATTCCTCAAACATATATCCAATATTTTCTGGTCTATGAGCATCAGAACCTAACATTAAAGGAATATCTCGTCGAATTATTTCTTTCACAATTTTGTCATCTGGAAATTGACTACCGATTCCTTTAAGAGTTCCTGATGTATTAATCTCAATAGCCATTCCCTTATTTTTAATCTTATCTAATAGATCCAATAGTTTTTGCCATATATTTGGGGAATAATTGGGTTTATCTGGACGAAATAAAATACGGTTGTTGTCAAAATGAGCAATCACATCAAAAAAATTAGTCTCTACAAGTTTTATTAATTTATTTATATATTCTAAGTTAATTTTTTCAATCCCATATTTTTTCAGAGCTTCAGAACCCTCACGTGGATCCAATATGATTACAGGAGACTCATGCCATTTTATATCATGGATTGCTCCAAGTAAATAATCATAATCATCCATAAATGGTTCAAGGATCTTCTTTTGACGAGTTAAAGCTCTTCCAGGGGTGGCAAAATTAATTTCAGTAGATATTAGGACCTTTATTTTATTCTTATATTTTTCTTTCAAACTTTTTATATCTTTAATATAATAAGGGAATTCCTTAACTTCCATCGAGGCTCTTTTAATTATTTCTTTAAATTGTGGATCATCTAATATCGCTCCTAGTGGGAAATGATCTGAGATCCCAATTTCTTTAAGATTCTTTTCTATCGCAACTTTTACGTAATCTTCAATTTCACCTACGGCATGTCCACAACGTCTATTATGAATGTGATAATCCATTAGTTTCATTATTTGAATCGTTATAAAAATTTATATTTATACTCTTGAATATTATATATTTGAAAAAATTTTTCTATTTACCATTTGGAATCATTATAGATTTAAATGAATAGATTTCCATACCTGTTTAATGTAAATCGAAATCTTAATAAATAGGGGAGAATTTTTTGTAATAGGAAACTTGTCCTATTATTCCTTACATTTTTGTCAAGAAACGACAAGAGAAATGAGTAGAAAAATATGAAAACAAATAGAAAAATAATATTCCTTGTATCTTTGGTTTTGATGCATATTCTTAGCCTAACTTCCATTCCAACTGTTAAAGCTGATGAAACTATTCCTACTCCTTATTATCAAAATTTAGATATAAATGGTACGTACATTTACAATGTTACTCAGTTTGGTAGTACAGTAGGTTGGTATAATTTTACTCCATGGCCAGAAACTTCTTATGAAGGGGCTTGGAATACAAATCCAGGAGGACAAATAAAAATTAATTTTACAGGATTCTATGATAAAGATTTTAATGATTGGGGTAATTTATTTGGAGATCCGATTCCTTGGTTAGATATTGAGATAATAGAGAATAATCTTGGAATATTAACTACGAATTTCACCTTAGCCAATAGGTCAAATAGTGAAGTTGCGAGAGCTCTCACTCTTGGTTTTAACTATTTTCAGTCAGGATTTTTAATTCCAACTCACAACCTTACACATATAAAAAATTTAGCAGTGAATCAATCAGATCCAGGTGGAGAGTATGACATTGTAGGAGATGTCAATACAGAAGAAACATATAATTTCTTTTATATTGGATTTAATCAAGTAGGAGGAGGTCAGCAAACTCATATGATATATGATAGAGAAACAGGCTTATTAGTATGGGCAAGAACTAGTATTTTTGGATACTTACTTGAAATCGAATCATTGAATTTCACAGTAGACTACCCTTCGAGTCTTACTTATGATGTGAATCAATTTGGCGGAGAAATTGGTTGGTTTAATTTTACACCATGGCCTGGTAATTCATACGAGGGACAATGGAAAACCAATCCAGGAGGGCAAATAATAGTTAATTTCACGGGATTTTATGATAAAGATCCTAATGATTGGGGTAATGTATTCGATGATCCAATCGCTTGGTTTGATATTGAAATTATTGAAAACAGTTCTGGCATTTTAACTACGAATTTCACATTATATAATAGATCTAACAGTGAAATAGCATGGGCACTCACACTCGGATATAATAATTTTCAACCTGGATTTCACATACAAAATATAGAAAATTTAACCAAAGTGAAAAAGTTAGCATTACAAGAAGCTAGCGGCTTTGTTCCTGGAATAGTAATTAATGAAGAAACCGAGCTAACATTGAAAATCACATTTGAGCAAGTTGGCGGTGGTCAAAGAACATCAATATTATATGAAAAAAGGACAGGAATTTTATTGTGGGCTAATACATCTTTCGGTAGTTATTTAATTGAAATGGTTATTGAGGGTTATTCACCATGGGAATCTGAAGAAGAATTAAATGCTCAACGACCAAATATTCTTTCGAAATTTCTGCCGTATATAATCATTATTTCAATAAGCATGGTTTCAGCTTTATCTGTTCTTGCGGGATCAAAAATTAATAATAAAATCAGAAAATTCAATAAATACTTTTTAATTGGAATTATAGCTACAGCGAGTTTTGCCTCATTTTTTGTGTTTACATCCAGTTTAGAGGTAGCAGAAGTAAATGAACCTCTCAAAGAAGTCCATGACATTACTCTAATTGTTGATTATGGTAATGGCACTATAAAAACTCATGAAAATTTCGAATTGATTAAGTATAATACTACTGCTTTTCATGCATTAATTAAATGGTGCGAAATACAATACAATAATTATGGTGAAATGGGTATTCTTGTAGAACAAATAGACGGAATAAAAGGTAACTGGCGTTATTCTATTAATGGCGATTTTCCTGGAGTAAGTTCTAACAAATATAATTTGAAAAATGGAGATACTGTTAAATGGGTATATGGTTAGATTTTTAATATTTTTTTTCTCTTAAAAAGGTTTTATTAAACAAAAAGGAATAATCTCAATAATTTATATCCTTGGTTTGGATTTTCTTTAACAGAGGTTCTATATCCCTGAATGATTTTCTAATTTTATGAAAATAATATCCTAATTTATATCCTTTTTTACAACTCGTAAATAACATAAAATCATTATCGGCATCACCTACTAATATAATTGTATACCCCTTAGCACCTTTGATAACTGCATCTCTTAGCTCACCTTGTTGTAAACCTTGGCTAATCTTTTCACCAAGAGAAATCAGTGTTGCTGGGCTTGCACTATAGATATCCGCAACAACATCAGCAGTTTCCGAACTAGCAATTCGTAATCCTGTTTTTGAAACAATAGCAGTTCCTTCTAAATCAGTAGAACTTTCTAATTGTTCTAAGGCTTTCATTAACTCATCTAAAATTTGTTGGCTGATTTCAATCTCAGATTCTTTAGCTTTTTCCAATTTTTACACCTCTAATATAATTATAATGATTTTTAAGAATTTAAATATTTTTTAGATGAAAACTTCTTAACTCTTTTAGATAAACGGGATCTCCCTTTATTACTTCCATTTCATTAGTTTCTATTCCAATAATAACATTTCCTTTAGTACCAAACGTATTTAAAACTCTTGTAAAAGGATGTTCCAACTTTTTACCAACAATCTTTTTAGCACCTATAGCACTTTGAGCTAATCCTGTACAGATTATACCTTGAGAATGTTCTGGGTTCTTAATATTTCCCTTTTTAACTTTATATTTATAAAAAAGTGGAGGATCTTTATGGATTTTCAATAATTTTGCTGATCCTAAGATCCTAAGATTTGTAGGGGGTAAATCTAATCGGCTTATAAGCATTACTGTTCTTTCTTTTCTTATTAAAACCTTTTCTTTCAATATCATTAACGCATTAAATCCCTTTTCTTTATTCGAAACATTAAATTGAATTCTTTTACGATCTTCCTCATAATAAGGATAGATATTGCCGACAGTAGTCAACATACCAATCGTAATGTGAACTTGAGTTCCAAAATGAGTTTTTGGCTTAAACAATTTATTATTATTTACATCTACTTCAATGATATCACAAAAATCAAATGTGTTAGAATTATTTGTCGCATAACAC
>JAHQWI010000122.1 GCA_029856085.1 Promethearchaeia archaeon
GCATCTATGAGAGTTGAGGCTGCACTAGCATTAGGAAAAATAGGATTTAATTCTGAAGAAGTAATTCGTTCATTGGAATATGCTTTAAATGATCCAAAAAAGAATGTACGACGTGAAACTGCTCTTTCTTTAGGAAAATTAGGTGAATCCGCTAAGATTGCCATCCCTTCCTTGTTAAATGCATTAAAAGATAAAAATCCCGACGTTAGATGGAGATCATCTGAAGCATTAGGGAAGATCGGTGAAAATACAGAGGATGTTATTTCAAATTTAAGTGAGTTAATTCATGATGAATGTGACTATGTTTGTGATTCAGCTATTAATGCTATTGATTCTCTAACAGAAGAATAATTTTAAGATTAATTAATTATTTTTAATATTAAATATAATATCAATAGAATTAATCAAAATTGAGAAATAAGAGGTAATTAAAAAAAATGAGTGAAAATCCATATGCTGCAAAACCATGGTTAAAGTATTATGACGAAGGTGTTCCAATAGAAGTAGAAATTCCTGAAATTAATATTTCTGAGTTTCTAGATAATACTACAAAAGAATTTGGTGGTCGAACTGCTATATGGTTTATGAAAAATAAGATTTCCTATAAAAGATTTAAAGATATAGCTGAAAGACTTGCAACAGTTTTAGTTGATTTAGGTGTGAAAAAAGGTGATGTTGTTGCTATAATGCTTCCAAATATGCCGCAATTCCCATTTGCCTTTTATGGTATCCAGAAAGCAGGAGCGACAGTAACTGCGTGTAGTGTTCTTCATACAGAGCATGAATTAGCTTATCAACTTAATGATTCTGGAGCAGAAATAATTATCGCATGGGATAACCAGCTCGAAAAAATAATGAATTTAAAGGAGAGGACACGTCTTAGACATATTATTATTACAAATATATTTGATTATGGTCCAATGGCATCAAGAAACCCACCAGAAATAGCTGGAACTATGCAATTTTTAAACTTGATTGAAAAAACTAAGCCTAATCCCCCTACATTTAAAACAAATGCGAAAGAAGATGTCGCAATTTTACAATATACGGGAGGAACAACAGGATTACCTAAAGGAGCAATGCTTACACATTATAATCTCGTAGCAAATTGTGTACAAATGTATGAATGGACAAAATCTATAGCAAAAAGAGGGAAAATGACTGCACTTACTACACTCCCATTGTTCCATATCTATGGTATGCAGGTTTGTATGAATAGTTTTATATTTAGCGGAACAACCATCGTTTTACATCCAGATCCTCGAGATCAAAAAGGATTATTTGAAGCTATTAAAGCAACTCATCCCGCAATGTTTCCTGGTGTACCAACGATGTACATGCGTCTATTAGAACGTGATGATCTTGAAGATTATGCAAAAGATCTCAGATCAATCAAAATTTGTAATACTGGTGCTGCCCCAATGCCCCCTGAAGTTCTTAAGGAGTTTGAAGAAAGAACTGGTGCTATAATCGTTGAAGGATACGGAATGACTGAGGCGTCACCGGCAACTCATGTTAATCCCTTAAAAGGCACAAGAAAGATAGGGTCAGTAGGCTTGGCTTTACCCAATACAGAATATAAAATTGTAGATATTGATGATTATACTAAAATTGTTCCTCAAGGTGAATCAGGCGAGATAATGATTAAAGGCCCTCAAGTTATGATGGGGTATTGGAATAAACCAGAAGAAACAGAGGGTCAATTGAAAGATAGATGGCTATTGACAGGGGATATCGGGAGGATGGATGAAGAAGGTTATCTATACATAGTAGATCGTAAGAAAGATATGATAAATGTCAGCGGATTTAAAGTTTACCCAAGAGAACTTGAGGATGTTTTATTTGAAAATGAAGCTGTTGAAAATGTCGCTATCATTGGAATTCCAGATCCTAAACTTCCTGGGAATGAAAGTGTCAAAGCATATATTGTTTTAAAAGACGGTTATAGAGAAAGCGATGAAACTATGAATGAAATTAAAGAATTCTGTAGGAAAAACGTTGCACCTTATAAGGTTCCAAGAGAAATAGAGTTCAGGAAGGAGCTCCCGGAAACTTTAGTGGGTAAAGTTTTAAGAAAGGACCTTAAAGATATAGAGGCTCGACGGCGAGGAGAAGAAGTTTAAATTAATTATTCCAATTTTTTAAACCAATTTCTTTTTTTAATATTAATTTCAAGATTTTGTTTTTAGCTAAGTTTATTTTTTCCATACAATTTAAGTAATATTATGTTTATTTATTTAGAGAATTTAGAAAATGTTGAAGGAGCAAGACAAGAATCCGTTTTGATCCCAAATCCACGATATGCTAAAATTATTAACTCTCATGGATTTCAAATTAATAAAGATACGATAATCTTTACAGATTTATTAGAAGAATTTAATTACATTATCAAGCTATTACAGGATAGATTTTTATCTTTTAATTTGAAGGAAAAAATAGAAGTTACTAAAGTTCAAGATCTTGAATTATATCCACAAATACACCTATTTTTAAAGAAAAGTATTGCTGATTTTCCAGAAAATCTTTATAATATAGTTAGAGCAGAAAAAAATTATAAAGATCAAGGATATCTCTTGAGATCCAAAGACTCTAAATTGATAATAGAAGCAGACTCAGTACAAGGGATTTATTATGGGGTGCAGACTTTACTTCAAGTATTGAACTCAGCTAAGGATAAACGTTCTTTGAATAATATGCAACTACTAGATTATCCTGTTTTACAAATTCGTGGTGTGTCTGATGATATTTCGAGAGGACAAGCACCTACAATTGAAAATTTAAAGAAATTCATCAAAAATCTAAGTCATTACAAAATAAATCAATATTACTTAGTTTATATGCAGGATATGTTTAGGTTTAAAAATTATCCTAACATTGGAGAGAATCGAGGTGCTTATTCTAAGGAAGAAATAAAAGAATTAATTGATTTCGCTAAAAAACTTTTTGTTGAAGTAATTCCAATTTTCCAAACTATCGGTCACTGGGATAATATCTTACAAAATCGAGATTATTGGAAGTATGGAGAATTTCCAGGTTCAAATAGCCTTAACATTGCAAATGAAGAAATTTATGAGATGTTGGATACAATGATTGGAGAATTAAGCGAAGTTTTTACTTCTGAATATTTTCATATTGGTGCAGATGAAAGTTTTGATGTTGGCAAAGTGAATTCAAAGCAATACATTGAAGAAAAGGGTCTTGGAAATGCATACCTTAAACATTATAAAAAAGTATACGATATAGTCAAAAAACATGGATATAAGAAGGTGGTTATTTATCATGAGATTCTATACAAATATGAGGATGTTGTTGAAAATCTTCCTAAAGACATGATAATAATGTATTGGAATTATAGCAGTAAGAAAAGCCATCCAATAATAGATAGGATTAAGGATCATGATTTTCCAATATTGGTAAGTCCTTCAATAATGGATTTCAATAGAATTTTTCCTTCCATTGATAAATATGAGCAAAATATTATAAACTTGATTAAGTATGGGTATAAGAAAGGAATACATGGAGAAGTAACTTCAAGCTGGGGTGACTATCGGAATAAAGAGATTCGAGAAAATAGAATATATGGCTTTGTGTTTTCTGCTATGGTGGGTTGGGATCCAAGTAAAGAGATCAATAAAATGATTTTCTGGAAAGGTTTATTTATTCATTTCTTTGGTATCTACGATCACCGATTAATTGAGATATTTAGCAAGATTAGAGCAATACAAGACAAAAAACTATTGCACACGCGCACTTCGGGCTACTATAATCATTTCTTTGCTCATACTTTCAACAAAAATAAATCAAAATATAAAAAAAATATTAAAACTAAGGGTTTTAAGGATTTAATTTCTGATATGGATGATGTAATTGAAAAATGTGAAGAATTGGAAAAAATTGTCTTAAAAAATAAGATCAATATCAGAAATCTTTCATTTATAGCTAAACACATAAGATTTTATTGCAAAAAAAGAATCAACTCGTTAAATGTTGTTAATTTTTATCTAAAAAAAGAAAGATCAATTCTCAAAGATAAGTGCATTATTGAAATCGAGAACTTGATAACAGATTTAAAGAATCTGTTGAATGAATATGAAATTCTATGGTTAAATTGCTCTAAGGAAGATGGTTTTAAATCGGTTAAACAAAAATATCTATGGTTATTGAAATTCTATAATGAAAAATTAGATGAGTTTAGAAATAATAGAAAGTGGCAGGATCCTAAT
>JAHQWI010000123.1 GCA_029856085.1 Promethearchaeia archaeon
ATATATCCTTTCACTAAAGGAGCAGCTGCTAAAGCGGCAGCACTTCCCGCATGAGCTACCGTCTCAGAAATGTCTTTAGGCCCTTGGATTGTGCCGGCTAGGAAAATACCTCCCTTACTACTTAAAGTAGGATTCATTTTTATATGAAATTCTTTTAAAAAGCCCTCCTGTGATCTCAGAACATGAAGCTTAGAGCCAAGTGGACCAATACCTTCAGGGGGAACCATAGCAGCAGAAAGCACTACCAAATCAGCTTTCAATTGTAAAGGGGTTTGACTTAATGTGTCTTCAACAATTACTCTTAACTCTCCCGAAATTGGGTCTCTAACAATTTCAGATGGCCTTCCTCGAATAAACCTAACTCCAATTTCCTGAGCAGATTTGTATAATTCTTCAAAGTTTAATCCTGGAGTTCTTATATCAATATAACATATTGATACATCAGTATCAGGATACATTTCTTTAATAATTCTGGCATTTTTGATAGCAAACTTACAACATACTCCAGTACAATATTTATTACCTACTTGGTCGTTTCTACTTCCTACACATTGGATTATAACAACACTTTTAGGAATTTTTCCATCAGAGGGTCTTAGTACTTGACTATTAGTAAGTGAAGTCGGAGATAACATTCTCTCTAATTTCAATTGAGTAATTACATCTTCATATCCTTCTTGTTCATAATGATAAGGTTCAATCTCAGAAGGATTATACTCCTTATATCCCGCAGCAACAATTATTGAGCCAACCTTTACGTTCTTAGTCTCAGATTCCATAGAGAAATCAATTGCTTGAACTGGGCATATATTTATACATGTATTGCATTCAATACAAGTTTTTTTATCTCTGACATATGTAGCGGGTATAGCTTGAGGATAAGCTTTGTAAATAGCATTCCTCATTGACATCCCCATATCCCATTCACTTGGTACTTCCACAGGACAGTGTTCCGCACATTCACCGCAAGAAGTACAATTATCTTTAACATACCTTGGTTTTATTTCAATTTCAACCTCGAAATTTCCTAATGAACCTTCAACGCTTTTAACTTGAGCGTTAGTATAAAGCTCTATTAATGGATGGTTAGCAACACCATTCGTAAGTGGAGAAATTGAACACTGTGGACATTCTAAAGTTGGGAATGTTTTGTTTAAGCGTGTCATATGACCTCCTATAGTAGATTCCTTTTCCACTAGAAATACTGGGATTCCCAATTCCGCCGTATCATAAGCAGATCGAAGGCCAGCGATTCCAGCACCTATAACCAATGCTGCCTTAGTCGTTGGGATTCTTCTTGTTTCAACATCTTCTAATTTTCTTGATCTATTTACTCCTGCTTCAACAAGTCTCATAGCTTTTTGAGTTGCTTTCTCTTTGTCTTTTTGATGAACCCAACTATCGTACTCTCTCACATTAACCTGCTGATGACGATGTCTGTTCAATCTCATTTCTTCAATTGCTTTTGCAAAAGTTTTACCATGTTGATTTTTAGAGCATGAAGCAACTACAGTTCTATTGACTCCAAGTTCCTCGATAGAATCTTTAACCATCTGTACTCCCGGTTTACTACACATAAACATATAATGTTCTGCTTTTACTACGTTTGGTAATGTTGAAGCATATTCCGCAACTTTAGCAACGTCCACAGTTCCGGCTATGTTGTGACCACAGTGACACACGAATACACCTATTCGTGGTTCTTCGCTTTCTCCAGTTTCAACCTTTTCCCCTAAATGTTCGGTCTCTTTAACTTTTCCTTCTTTAACAGTCAAGTTAAATTACCTCCTCTTCTTTTTCTAATTCTTCTTCCCCAAAGATATAATCCTGGCCCATTACTTGATATTGAAGACCAATAAATTCTTGACCCATACCCATGCAATAGGCAGTAAGCTGGGAAAGATGAATAACTGGATAATCATAATTACAACTTTTATTTTTGTTTAGATAATCTTGACCTGTCTCATATTGTAGATGACAAAATGGACAGATATCAAGTATAAAATCAGGTTTGACCTCATCAATATTCTTCATTTTTTCTCCGAAAATAGTCATACTTGCTGTACTATCGTAAGCTTTTACTCCACCACCAGCACCGCAGCAGGTCAGTTGCTCTTTGAACCTCACAGATTCAATACCCAATGCCTCAACAAATTCCTCTACAATTGTAGGCCCTTCTGAACTTTCAATCTCTCTAATCCTTGTTGGCTTTAGGAAATGACAGCCATAATGAATTGCTGCTCGTGCATTTACTTTTCTTACTATAACATCTTCTATTCCCCATGGACCTACCTCATAGCCTAACACTTCAGCTATATGTCTTACATCAATCGTTCCCTTAAACTCATAATCGCCAATAAGTTTCAATTTTTCATTTACCATAACTCGATGTTCTTCGTTTGCTTTCAAATTTTTATTGACTTCTTGAAGTGTACCAAAACATCCATTACATACAGTCAAAATATCGGCATCTAATTGTTCTGCTATACATAAATTTCGTGCTGCTGCTACCATCCAATCAACTTTATTAAACGATCGGAAGACTCCTGGCGCAGGACAACACGTTGCTCTTTCCATATCTAAAATTTCATATCCTAATTTATCCATTACAAATTTCGTTGATTTTTCTATCGCAGGATACCGATTTGGCATTATACAACCTAAAAAGAAAGCAAATGTGTTTTCTTTAACCATTTTTTACGCCTCCTCCTCTTCCTTTTTTTCCTCCTTAACTGGAGGTAAATCAAACATATGTTCTTCAATATTTTTTAAATCTTTATCATCCCCTTCCTGCTTAAATTTAAACGCAGTAGGAGGCAATTCTTCTAATCCTAATTCGACTCTTCGTTTTTTTACCTCATCATTTATAGGTACCGCATGCCCAAAGTTCTTCAAATAACCTACTACAGCCCTATGGTTAGGAGAGATGTTCCCTAATTTAGTTGCATAATTTCGCAACTCCATAATTACATCTGTAGGCCTTACATCACGAGGACATCGTTCATAACATTGATAACATGTAGTACAGAGCCAAATATCTGGATCTTCTAATACTGATAAATCTCCCAAGACCACTTTTCTAATAATAGACCGAGTTTTTAAGGCAGTCCATCTTCCACTTTCACAACTTGCTGTGCATGTACCACATTGGATACACTGCCAAATATTAGATTTTCTTTCAATATTTTTGAAAAATTCTTTATCAAAATCTTCGTCTGTCTTAAATTCCCTTGATTCTTCTTCTACATCAGACGTTTATCATCACCTTTTTTGAAATATAAAATAAAAAAAAAAATTTGTTTTAATTTATAAACTAACTATTCTTCCACCATTGCTCATTTCTAAAAATGAGGCTGCTCCAACAGGATCTTCAGCAATATCCATTATATCTTCAAGTTTTATTCCCATTAAATCCATAGTCATTTGACATGGATATAACTTCAAATTACCGTTTTCGACACCGTCTTTAATCAAACCCCATGGATCTTCAATTCCAAATTTCTTCATCCTTTTTCTGAAAATCTTTGCTCCCATACCCTTCATAGGAGTAGGCATTCCAGCAACTTTAGGTTTAAACTTTTTTGTTAATAAATTCAAACCCCAAAAGGTAAAGAAAAAATTCATTTTCATATCCATAGCATCACCTGTTGAACCAAGGATAGCCATCATCGCAAACTTTTCGAATGACTTATCCTTTACAATAAAATTTATTGTTTCTGCTTCTGCCATATATGACACCTTTTTGTATTTTTTTTTTGTTATTCTTTTTTTTGTTTAATACTAACTTTTTCCTGGTATTAACCAGATTTTTTTAAAAATCTTTTTTTTTAATTCTTTTTTGATTTAAACTACATCCAAGAAATAATCTTTGGAGTAGCATCTATAACATCTATAAGATCATCGTATTCTATAGATTTAATTTTATTGTGAACGAATTCTGGAGCTATTCCACGAGCTGTTATGTCTGGTTTCATCGCAAATACAGCAACATCTAAATTGAGGAATTCTTCCATTTTTTTTGGTATTTTCCCCTTTGTTGAGATACCTATTACACCATCTTGAATTAATACTAATCCAAGTTTGGTGTTCCTTTTGATTTGACTTTTTAAAATGGGTAGTAATCTTCTTA
>JAHQWI010000124.1 GCA_029856085.1 Promethearchaeia archaeon
ACTATTACGGAAGAATATCTAATTTGTAAATCAGATGGAGCATGAAATCGTGGATGGGATATTAGTTTTGATACTCGTGATGCAACCACTGCTTGGATTGAGTTTCGCTATTCTGCAGATGGAGTAAATTGGCAACTAGTAGGACGCCCGGTGGTATCATTAGGAAATTGGTATCACGCTGTAGCTGTTTATAAACCCAGTGAATATGCAAAGTTTTTTCTGAATGGTTCAATAGTTGGCGAAGATACAATTGGAATTCCACCTTCACAATATGATCCTCCCTACAACTTTCGTATTGCTGAAAAAGCTGATGGGGGGGATAATTTTGAAGGAATAATTGACGAAGCCCGCGTTTCCAATATTGCTCGATCAGATGGTTGGATCATTACTGAATATAATAATCAATATGATCCAAATTCCTTTTATTCTGTAGGATTGGAACAGTCTGCTAAAGTAGTCGTATCTCTTGAAGCACAGATTAATGCTATTGATTTAGATGACAATCCAATACCTAACATAAATGTATCGATGTATCAAAATGCCCAATTAATAGCAAGAGATATTACTAATTCTAATGGGAGTGTAATTTTTACAAACATATCTCAAGGTGAATACAATTTTACAGCATCTATTACTTCCAACATTGGCCAATTCACAGAAATCGTGAATTACACATCTCAATCAATCCTAATAGATAAGGGATTTCAAGTAATTGACATAATTTGTAATGTTGGTATGAATTTCTTTAGTGTAATAGATGCAGATGGATTACCCGTTGATTCTGGTTGGATAGTAGTTGGTAATAGTTCAGATCCACTTCAAAATTGTACTATTGATACTGATGGAAAGACGACCTTTTACTGGGTGAAGACTACCCCTTATGAATATAACTATACTGTATTTTATCAAAATAATGACTATTATGATAATATTATTTCCCTTGCCTCAGGAGATATAACTACTACAAATGTCATAATTCCAGTTCAAACTGAATTAACTACCGTTGAGTTTACAGTATTAAGTTTTGGGGATGCCGAACCTGTTGGTGGGGCAAAGCTTGAATTAAGACTTGGTTCTCCTTTAGGAAACAGTATTGTAAATTTAACAACAGATTTAAATGGAAAAGCAGTTTTACGGTGGTTAAACTCGTCCGGGATTGGTGGTGATTATTCGTTACAAATTAAATTTTTTGGGGAACCTAGATTATTCAATGATACATCAGGAGGAGCTGCTGACGTAACTGATATAAGTTTTACAGTAAGTACTAAAGAATCTATGGAATTTCGGATTTTAATTGACCTTACAAATTATCAGACTGAACTCCTTTCATTAAACCCTGCGGATTATGTACAGGCTGTATGGGGTTCTTTGATAAAAATTAGAGTTCTATTTAATGTCACAAAAGCAGTTGGTCTTTCCGAATTGTTAGGACCAACTTACGCAGATTCTATAACATATCAATTGTTATTGGGAGGCAGCTTGATATACTCGGGACAATTTGTAAATGATGAAGACTATATGGGAAGACATTATGCTATTTTCGATACAAAACAAGTCGAAAGTGATGTCACTTATATTGTTAAAGTATCTGCCCAAAAATCAGGATTTACATTGCCTTCTGATTTAATTCTGCAATTCAACATATTAGACAATAATGTAGAATTTAATCAGTCAGAAAATGATGATTCAGCATTATCAGTATATTGGTTAGAAACTGCTAATATGTCATTAAATTCGTATGGTGTTAATAGTGAAAGTTTTACCGTAGAAAATGCAATTTATCAAAACGTTGATCATGAATTTAGTTTCTCTGTTCCCGATATTCAAACTAACTGGAATCTTTCTGGAATTTTATTTAACATATATAATATTACCTGGAATACCGACGTTTCCAATATTAATATTACAATTGAAGATCCTTATGGAGGTTTTCACATGTTCCATAAGGATAACTATACGGGATGGGATTATGATCAAGGAACTTGGGAAGGAATATATTTTAGTTTGGATAAAAAAAGTCTGACTAGTGATAATACTTTCGATTTTATTATTGGAGGTTCTTTTGATAATCCAGTAGATATCATTGCTGAAGCTTATTTTTTAAGAGATATAATCAAAATTCAGTATTCGAAATTTAACATAACCGATTCTTTATCACTTTTAACTGAAATTGAAGGATGGGTAATTAAGAATATATCATTCGAAATTTTCGATTGTTATGAAACTTCTACATGGGCTTTAGCTGATTTATCTTCAATTACAAATCTCAACGTTACTACTAACGAGGGTTTCAAATATTCCTTAGATTATGGAGATGCTAGTGGAACTGGTACCTTAACTATTGATGATCAAATAATTTATCCCTTGGGGAGCCAGTTTTTATTCAGTATTGAAAGTTATACCAATATAAGTTTCAGTACAATAATTAAAGTTGAATATATTCAAGGATTTTATATAAATCCCAATATAGAAACTTTTAATGAAACTATATTAGATCAAGACGTTAATAATGGTGGAATTGTTCAAATTAGTGCTTCTGGGAATGAAATGAGTGAACTTAATGCAAATCTATGGGTTAAAGGGATAAATAATGGAACATCATATTTTTACCCCTCTGAATTGGCGATGAGCATTACGATTGGTGGAATTCCATATAGCATTTCTGACTATTCCCTAGGAGAAGGTATTTTTTCTATAGGAAGTTTTAATAGAGATGAAATTCAAACCGCTGTAATTAACACAAATCAAACAGTGAATTTTAGTCTTTTCTTAGTAATTGATTATTCGATAAGCACCTCTTACGAAATTTTCGGAACAGTAGACTATATTATTATAGAATCTCCTTCCATAAAAGGAACAGTTCCGTACGATTCTGATTTTGGATATTATCTGCAAACTATCGATACTTCACTAATAGATTCTGATGAATATACCGTAAGTTTTACTTTTACTAAAGATCATTATGAAAAAGAAACAAAGGATTTTGATTTAATTGTTAACAATCGACTTACATTGATTAATGGTGCCTCAGATTTTTTCAGAAAAATTGAAAATATACCCGTTGAAGAACCCGTTAACTTCACCTTTGCATACACAGATACATTATTAGGAACAGAACTAACTGAATTAAAAACTCAGTATTATATTTGGGAGAGTTATGATGAGTCTGGTACTGTTTTGGAAAGCGGTCAAGGTGATATAATCCCTACTGAAGACAATTTGTATATCTTAGATTTCAATACTCATACAAGAGCAGTTGGAGAGTATTTGCTAATTGTTACTTTGGATAAAGATAATTACGATTACAAGAATGCAATGATTCTTTTAACTATTAACAAACGGGAACTAGATTACTCATTAAGTGATAACTTTAAAGACTTTAGAATCAACATTGCTCAAGGTAAGTCAATCTCTATACAATTAAATTTAACAGATCCTTCCAGAGAAGATATTCCTTTATTAAATGCTAGTGTTACATTGACTATAAGTGGGAAAGTATATGATTTTCACTCTGTAAATGGTACTTATAGTTTCAATTTCCCTACAAGTAATATAAATACTTTCTTTAGTTCCCAAACATTAACAGGGATCGTCAACATCTCAAAGGATAATTATATTTCTGAGCAATTTAGCATAATTATCGTTGTTGAGATGGAAGAAATATTCTTTGGAATACCCACTTTTTATTTCATACTGATATTTTCAGCAATATTAGCCTTTACCGGAAGTATAGTTGGGTATAGAGTCATTAAACACGCAAGAATCCCTACTTTTGTTAAAAAGGTTCGTTCGATAAAAAAAGCAATTGGAGGGGAGAAGGACATCTCAGAATCACTTTTATATCGTAATAAAGAAGTTTTTGTTGGAGAGATAGTAAAAGAAAAATGGGATAAGATTGACCTCTCACTGGAAAATACTTTTGGAATTTTACTTGAGAAAAAGGATTTTAAAGCTGAAAGAAAAATAAGTGAAGCAGTCAGAAGACGTGAAATAAAACCAAATGGATTAGTATTTATGAAATGGGATGAAAGAATAGGAACTGAAATTCTGGCTAAATATCCAGAAGAAACTATTATTTCTGAAAAAACACTTATGCAAATATACAGCACACATGAATACAGCGGTGAAAAAGGTGTTGTAACTTTAACAGCAGGGACCTTAAATATCATATCATACTATACAGGGCCTGAGAAGGGATATTATCTTCTTTTAGTTCTGAATTTAGATGATGATCCTGATGTTTATGAAGGAGGAATGGCGGATGCCTTACGAATTCTTTTAGACAACATTGAAGATGATTCTTATATCAAATTAATACCATCTCTTTTCCAACGCTTATCATTATATCCATCACTTAGCGACGAAGAAATACTCGCAATTACCTATCAAGATGAGATTAAGCAGATGATTCTAGATAATTTAAGAGATGTAGGGGTAATTACTAAAT
Organism: Promethearchaeia archaeon; assembly: GCA_029856085.1. GTDB lineage: Archaea > Asgardarchaeota > Lokiarchaeia > Sigyniarchaeales > SOKP01 > Loki-b32. The sequence continues at coordinate 4,448 of JAHQWI010000124.1, forward strand.
CAGAATTAGCAATATGGCTAAGAGATAAATATGTTGAGGGTTTTGTAGATATCGAAGCCACTCTTTTAGAGCTATTGAAAAAAGATATTATAAAACAAGTTTCTGTCAAAGGCTTACCATCAGAATTGATTGTATTGACAAAAGACATCTTTATGCTTAGAGTTCCTCCTGTTAAATTATATGCAGATCCTATTAATTCTGGTTTACCAACACAATTCGCTAAGGAATATTTAGCAGAAATTAAGAAATTTTTCCAGAATTATCAGCCTACCGCAGAAGATAATAAAAAAGTCATTGAGATTTTAATCAACACTGAAGTTTATGAAACATTAAGGTTATTAAGAACGGCTATTGTGACAAGACAAGAGTTAGATAAACTTAGAACTAAAGGCGTTAAAGATCCTTATGGAGCAATAAAATTACTCTGGGATAACCAATTGGTCAAAGTTTTCCGAGACGATAAAAATAATGAGTATTATGCACTAATATCTGACTTTTATATGGATCTCATATTTCCTAAATATCTCTTGAGGGTTATTAAAACAGCTTATGAACAGAAATCCATATCAAATAAAGCATTAGTTGAATATCTAAATGTTCTTGAAGATACGTACTATAATTTAAAATCGTAGAAAATCCTAAAAAGATTAAAATTAAAAATTAATAACAAATATTTTTTTCTTAATGCTTCTATTTTTTTATTTTAGAAAATCCATACCTGAGCAAGGCTTTCATCAAATAACTTTCCACATAGGGTTTTTTTATTTGAGTCATTATTATGGATTTCTTTTACTCACAATCTTCTGCCTGTTTGAGATTAATTTTAATAAATGCTTCCTCTTGAAGATTACGCTGTTCTGATTTGATTGATCGATTTACTTGATGTAAATGTTTCATTGCGTTATTTTTTCCTTCTTTAATATTTTCAATCAATTCTTCTTTACTAAATCCTCCAGAAATGACTATTGCTGTTTGAAAAGATTGGTCAGGTTCCAATGTCTTAAATTCAATTTGTAAAGCAGATAAAATTTCTCCTGGGTCTTTATGTAATGTGTTAGAAAGATTCAATTTTTTTTGATTGATTGTGAAATCCCTTATTAAGCATGACTGGTAATTGGTTGATTTAGAAAGGGGAGAGAATCCACCGTATAAACCTGTATTATCATATTGGTAAATAATGTCATTTTCTTCGTCATAACCTGATAGATCATTATCATAACCTTCAAGTCCATTTATATCAAAATCGAATATAAAATACATAGAAAAATCTTTCAGGGCAAAATCTGAGATATTTTTCATAGTAAAGAAAGTACTGATGTAAGGAACTTGAGGGGGATTAAAAATATCCTTGTATACCCTAACAAATTCTTTTTTTTTCAATGAAATCGATTGTATTTTGTTCTCTTTAACCAGTTTCTTGAGATATTCTGTGATATTAAAATCCAAGGTAATTCTACTTATTGCAGTCCCCTTTCGAGTATTTACCATGTTATATATTGGTGTCGGTTCTATATTTTTAAGAATGACTGGAATTGTACCAATCCCCTTACCCTCTAATTTAAAACTAAACCAAGGACCTGTTAACTCTTGTTCACTAAGATACACTAGATATTTTCCCTTGTAGGTAAGCTGTCTAATTGAAAATCCCATGACATATCCAGCAGTGTCTCAAGTTGTGAGCACATCGTGCCAATCTACCTTAATTACTATCTTTTTTAACCTCCTTTTAATAATTTTAAATTTTATTTCGATTAACTTATCAATTATTTAAAAGAATGAGAATTCATAAAAAAGTTTGCATTTGAGATTAAAGAGTCTCAATTACTCTATAAGCGATGTATAAAAATGCATCGTTCACGTGTACTCCTGTCTTTGCAGAAGTAAGAATATAGTGAAAACCAAATTGTTTAGCAGCTTCTTTAATATCATCTTCACTTATTACTAACTGATCGATTAAATCCGATTTATTTCCAACAATAACTATGGGGATATTTTTTTCTATTGAATTTTTAATATCATTGTACCATTTTTCAACGCTCTTCAGATTATATTGACGAGATCTGTCTATCACGATTAATGCAGCATTAGCACCATTATAGAACTTTGTTCTGTAAGGTGCCATCTGGAAACTCTGACCTCCAATGTCCCAAATAATGAAGTTCATCTTTATTTTGTCTGTTAAATACACTGATTTCTTAGATAATTGAACTCCAATAGTTGAGATATAATCTCCTTGAAACGTATTCTTAACAAACCTTCTGATAAGTGATGTTTTCCCTACCTTATAATCTCCGGTCAAAATTAGTTTATGTGAATACTCTCCTGCCATTCTTGGAAGTTCTCCCTCTCTCGTTTTAGCTAATGCTTTTATAATCTCAGGGATCTCTGGAGTAACTTCTTCATTACCATCTAGAATTAATTCTATTTTTCCAGCTATATGTGCTGAGTATACCTTTAATGCATTATCGCTTGTGAATTGATCCGCAACCGTTGTTAAAATAGATAGTGGACCTTCTGAGCAAAAAGCAAACTTTTTATCTCCTGTTGTGGTCATATTAAAAAAACTCCCTTTAGTCCCAAACTCACTTTTAATCCGGTCTATATAATTATCAAGTATAGCTGAAATTGCTCCTATAATTGAATCTGATTCTTCTTCATTTCCTTCCTTGAATTCTGAGGCAATAATAAATCCATCTCGATCACATATAGCTACACCTAAAATACCTTCAACTTCATTAAAATAATTTTTTAGAATCTGTGTTAATCGACCCGTGCTTGGAAGTTTTTCCATAAATAATCACATTTACTCTATAGTAGTTTAAAAATATAATATCCTTAGGTAATATAAATATAGGTATTAGGATAATATTACAGTCATATTTCCGAAGACATCAGCATACCATATTATTTTTTAATTGATTTTCAGACATTAATTATTTATGATAAGTGATTCCTCCATAAAAGATGATATAGTAAAATGTGAAGAAAGTATAGCCAAAATATTAGATCGAGCAGTAAAACTCTTTAAACGAACAGATCTTCCTGAGCTTGCTGAAAAATGGGACAGAATTTTGAAAACCTATCGTTCTAAAAAGAGAAGATAATTGATACGTGTTTAAACTTTAAACTTAAGTTTTGGTTATTAAATTTAAAATTTTTTTGTATGAATTGACAAGCATACATGAGAAAGCATTAGATCACAAAATTCCTTTAGTCGAAGGGATCTCATCAGATATAATTTTTTTTGCTTCCTTAATCGCTCGTGCGAGCGCTTTAAAAACAGCCTCGACTTTATGATGTTGATCCTCTCCATAAAGGACATGAATGTGAAGGTTCATTTTAGCGTTTTCTGCAAAAGAATTAAAGAAATGTTCTACATCCTCGACAGCAATATCTTCTATATCACATTCTTTTAAATTCAAGTCCAAAATTAATGCCTTGCGGCCACTGAAATCTAAGACACATCTAGCAAGAGCCTCATCCATCGGAATTAAAGCAGAACCATATCTATTTATACCTTTTTTATCACCTAAAGCCTTATTAAAGGCTTCACCTAGTACTATTCCTATGTCTTCGATAACGTGATGCGTTAGATCCCCCGTGGCTTGTATTTTAATATCACTATTAGAGTGTGTTGCAAGTAATCTTAACATATGATCCATAAATTTAAAACCGGTATTGATCTCATTTTGCCCAGAACCATCTAGATTTAGCTCAACCATAATCTCAGTTTCACTTGTTTTTCTTGTAATTTTAGCAGTTCGTACCATATACTTAACACCAATGAATAATATTAAAACAAAGATTATAATTTTTAGGAAATTTTTATTCCTAAAACAAATTGGTGTTAAAAATTTTAAAAATCTCAATGATTGGTGCTGGCTCTTTTGTTTTTGGTGAAACTGTGATCACTGATATCTTAACCTTCCCAGCACTCAGAAAAGATACCCTCATTTGCCTTGAAGATATTGATCCTGAGCGATTAGACATCATGTTTAGATATATTAAGAAAATTATAGAAGATAATCCTCAGGAACTTAAAGATGTAAAAATTGAGAAAACTTTAAATCAGAAAAAAGCAATCGAGGACGCTAAGTATATAGTTAATGCCATCCAAGTTGGATGGTTAGATGTTATGAAATATGATTTTGAAATCCCGTTAAAATATGGGGTAACTCAATGTGTAGGAGATACTTTAGGTCCCGGAGGTGTTTTTCGATTTCTCCGAACTGTACCCGCTCTGAATTCAATCATGGAAGACATTCAAAATGTCGGATATAATACCGGAAAAAATGGGGATACACCACTTTTTCTGAATTATACAAATCCAATGGCAATGAATACTTGGTACTGTAATACCCTCCTACCCGATTCTACAATTGGTCTCTGTCATGGAGTTCAAGGCACAGCTGATATGTTAAGACGCGCAGTTGGAATAAATTGGGAGGATTTTAGTTTTTTATGTGCTGGTATTAACCATATGGCCTGGTTTTTAGAAACTTGGTATCGAAAAGATCAAAACTCATCATGGGAAGACGCTTACCCTAGGATAAAAAAAGAACTTACCGAAAATCCTAAATTTTATGATTTTGTCAAACTTCGATTGGATATGATGAATGCATGTGGTTATTTTATGACTGAAAGTTCCGGACATCTCTCCGAATATTTACCTTATTACCGGAAAAGAAAAGATCTGCTAGAAAAATATAAGGGAATTAGTAGTTTCTATTCAGATTTAAAGCACGGATCTTATTTTGATTTATGTGTCCAACTTGAAGGACAGACGGAAAAAAGATATAAAAGAAGATTAGATAAACCTAAGTTAGACATTAAAAAAGGGGAAAATAAACCTTCAACTGAGTATGGATCGCATATTATAAATGCTATCGAGACGAATCAACCATTCAGATTTAATGGGAATGTTATTAATAAGGAAGGAAGTTTAATAACTAATTTACCAAAAGGATGCTGTGTAGAAGTGCCAGTGTTTGCAGATTCTCATGGTTTACATCCACAAGGAGGGATAGAATTACCCACGATTTGTCAAGCACTCTGTTTATCAAATATCATGGTACAAAAGGCAGCAGTAGAAGGCGCACTTGAATTAAATAAAGAGAAGATATATCATGCTGTTCTGTTAGATCCAAATACTGCCAGTGTTTGTTCTCCCCAAGAAATTCGAGATATGGTTGATGAAATGTTTGAAAAGGAAGCCAAATGGATTCCACAATTCTAACTATATATTATTTATAGATTCTAAGATAGTTTCCCGATATACATCAGGTATTTCGTAAAGTTCAAAAACTAGATTATCAATCTCCTTCTGAATGTAATCAGATTTCTCAACTTCACTTTCATTTAATTCCAGCAAAATATCGACTTTCTTAATTATTTTAGATGCAATTTCCTTTTCTTTGTTATTCTCTGGAACCTTAATAGGAAAATCCTTTATTTTTTCAATAAGGATCCGAGGAAAAAGTTTTTTATAAGATCCAAATAATTTTATAAAATAATAAGATAAGAGTTTAGAATTAATAATTCCAAGAAAATAGATATTATTAAACTCTTTTACTGGAGATTGATAGATCCTCAAATTATAGAAAGATTGAGACGTTAAAGATAAATCTTTTTCATAAGTTGCGCAGATCAAGTTATTTTGGCTTAATTGTCTAATTACTATACGGTCTATATAGATCTCAAAATCTTTATAATTAATTCCTTTTTTGTTAATTTTAATGAAACTGTGATCTTTTACCTGATAACGGTTAATTGAATTTATAAACAATTTAAACTTATCTTTGTCCTCATTTTGAACTGAATCAAATATAATCTTTTCAATATGTTCTTCTTTTAGAGGATTTTTACATTCTGGACAATTCAGCACCTTTTTAGGGATTGGGAAATATTTTCTACAATTCTCACATAGAATAATCTCTCCTTTTTTGGTTAATTCTATCCCTCTACTCAATAAAATTTTGAAATCATCTTCTTTTATTAGATCTTTTAATTTGGGAAATTTATTGTTTAGATGGTTAATAATGAATATATCTTCATCGCTAAGATGAATTAGAAATTTATAATCCCATTCTTTCAGGGAATTCTGAGAAATTTCTCTTTGTTCTTGATTTGAAAATTTAACTTTGATAGAGTTCTTTTCTCTTTCTTGAACATCAGACTCTTTTTCTAAAACAATAATAATGTTCGAAACAATAGGATCCTCAAATTGCGGCCCAATATTATATATCTCTCTAATTTTTGTGTTGTTATAGATATATTTTCTTAATATAGAGCGATTTGATAATGCTAATAAAGAATCTGGAACAATATAGCCAAGTATACCTTTACTTCTTAGGAGTCGTATCCCAAGCTCAATAAAAATTTGGTAATAATCATATTGACCATTGTTTGTATTAAAATTACCTTTCTTAATGATTTGTTTCTGATCATTAGGAATATCTCTAATAAATAGATAAGGTGGATTTCCAACAACGTAATCATACTGCTCAGTTTCGCTTATTGCTAAGCTGTTAGAAATCTTGATGTTAAACATTGGTAGATGATAGCTCTTATCCTTATCTTTAATTTTTTCAATTAACTTGAATAATTCAAAATGTATATTAATTTGACATAAAATACAAGCAAGCGGATTTACATCTATGCCATAAATATTCTCTTTTATTCTCAAGACGATGTTTCTAGCTTCCTCGGGTAATATTTCAGAAAAATCATGTCTATTGAAACTTTTAAAACAACTACTAATTAAAACTCTAATAGCAAGAATAATAAAACTCCCAGATCCACAACTTATATCTATTAGTTTTTTGGTTTGAATATTGTTGCTGTCTTTATAACCCATGGCATCTAAGATATACCTCACTATAGATTTTGGTGTATAGAATTCACCTAAAACCTTTCGATCTTTCTGAAGCAAAGTTTTTTCATAAAATTTTCCTAATGAATCAAAATTTGAATTCAATAAATTTAGTTCGTTCTTTGAATCTTTTTTATCTTCTATTCCCTCGAATTTTTTAATGAATTTATTAAAATATTCCTCTACAATTTTCTTTATTTGATTAACTTTATAATGTTCAAGGAGTTTTTGAATTAAATCTTCTCTTTTCAAGTACTTAATAAATTCATTCATTGGGAAATAGACAGAATTTACTTTTTCTTAAAATAAAGTTTGTGTTTATTTCTTTTTTTTTATTTACTATTTAATAGATTAAATAATTACATTTTGTAAATTAAATATGAATAATAATGAACAGATAAAACAAATACAATGTAAAACATATTTATATAATATTGAACTATTATCTTTTATTTAATTAAAGAAATTCATTATTTCAGATGAAAAACCACTGTGATTTTTAGTATAATTCTAATAATAATATCCATTTGTATTTCCTTAATAGGGATCATTTACGTTTATCTAAATCGGGAAAACTATGGTACTACCATAAACACTATTTTGAATATTTTTTTATACCTATTCTTGGGGATAATGTTTTTTTCTCTATACACTCTCTCGACAGAAATATATTTAAATGAAATTATAGCTCTACTATTCTGGAAATTGTCTATTATCATTTGGATTGCTTCCATTAGTATGTTAAGTATTATTCAAATTTTCATTATTAAGTTTAAGAGAATTACGAGTATACCTTCAATAATCTATGCGTTTGTAGGTGGCATTATTATAAGTTTAACAATTCTTTCAAATTCGATTGATATTTTTCAAGCAAGTGGAGATTATTATTATGAATTTAACAATCTGATATTATTAATAATTCTTATAATTTATAACATGGGTGTATTTTCTTTTATGTGGTTTAATTTAATTAGCAATCTTTCCAACTTCCGAGATAATAAATCGGGTCGAAATCTAGGTTTACTTACTTTTCATTTTTCTTTGATAATATTGTTATACACACTACATCTTATTACTCAAAATATTATTTTTAGATATATGTATTATATAATTTATCTGATGGGAGCAATTTTTGCTTCTTATACCATATTAAAAAAACCAACTTTATTTATTGAACTTACGAATAGAGTTTTTGATTTTATTATATTCCATAAGAGTGGCATTCTCTTATATTCATTTAGTTTTGAAACAGGAAAGGAAACCGACGATTCCCTGTTAAAAGGGTCAATACTTATCGGCATTAATCATATTTTAGCAAATTTTATTGATAGAAAGGATCAGTTAAATCTTATTAAAATGAAGGATAGAGATTTAGTTTTTGAGTATGATAATACCCATGATTATGCAATTCTCTTAACGATGAATCATAAAAATACTTTCATAGATAAAGCAGTAAGAAATTTTATGCTGAAATTTTCTAATTTGAATGGAGAAAAATTGAAAAATATGAAAGGGTTAATAGATGTTTCAGAGTTCAGGAACGCTAAAGAATTAATTGCAGAATTCTTTGCCCCTTATATAATAACACAATAAGGTTCATCGATATTTTTAAGAACTTGTTTTGGATTTTACTTTTAAAAGTATATAAATTTTTAACTAAAATGTACATTATATTAGAAAAAATCTTAATTATGAACTAATGTTCTATTATATTCACTAGACTATTAATTTGAAATTTCAATTTAAAAGAAATCATAAAGTGAATCAATGTATAGATAAAATATATTTCTCCATGTTAGATTAAATCATGTATATTATTCTTTTTATTTTATTAGGAATGATGTATTTTTTCATTTTTTGCGTGTCTGTTTTTACCCTAATTCATATAATTCATTATCATGAAAACTATGGAATAAAATTGATGGCTTTTTTGAATTTCTTAACAATATTTAATGCAATTATAATTTATTCATCACTTTATATATCTTCAATTACAATATTTTTTTCCGAGACAATTAACATTGTTTTATGGAAACTCTCTATTTTTTCTGGATCTATCAGTTTATTACTAAATACACTGATTTTTACCTTTTTAAAGCAATATAAGAGAGTTCCAGATTTTCTCTTTTTATTTCTTATAACTTTATTCGGAGTATTAATTGGAGCTTTAGTTCTTCCAGATTCCATTAAGATGAGTATTGACATCTCAGATTCTCCCCCTTTCTTTATAAAAGATCCATCTCAGATAAATTATAGTTATAATACCATTACTGGCTTATTAATTACTATTTTTCAATGTTCAAATGTAATTTATTATTTCATTATCTCGTTTCTAATTCATAAAAAAGCTAGGGATCGAAAATTAACAAAAGATTTGATAAGAAATACGATATTTTTCCCAATTCCTATTTTAATGTATATATTTTATATTTTCTTTAGATTTCCAATTTTTAGAGAATTACACATAATTTCACTATGGATCATAATTTTCGGTTTCTGTGTAATGCTGCTAAAAAAACCTGAAATGTTCTTAGGACTGACAAATAAGATATATTATCTTAATATATATCATAAATCAGGGATATTACTATATTCTTACAAATTTAGTAAATCTCCAAATGAATTGGATGCAGCAATTTGGGGAAATATTCTTATTGGGATTAACCATATTTTATCCGAATTTGTAGACAAAAGAAATCAAATTGATGTTCTTCAAACTAAAAACACAGATATTATTGTAAATTATGACGATTTTGGATTTGCCGTTGTTCTAATTACCAATAGAAAAAATGCCATATTACAAAAGCTAATGGAGAAATTTGCTCTTGAATTTAAGAATAAGTATAAAGATGAATTACTTGAAATTCAAGATCTAAACAAATTAATTAATGTCTCTGATTTTAAGGAAACAAGGGAACTAATAGAAAAAGGATTTAAACTATATATATAATATTTTGAATTAAAATATACTCCTCTTAAAAAATTTCTTTTTAAATTATTTGTTTTAAAAATGGACTATAAAAGCCTTTTAATAAATTATAAATTTAAAATTCTTAAAAGATAAATTACATTTTATAGTAAAAATTTGGTGTACTGAAAATGGCATTAAAGTTTTGTCCTAAATGTGGAAAAAAATTAGAACCAGATGCGTCTTTTTGTGATGCTTGTGGAGCAGACTTAAGAGAAAAAAGAGAAACTGCTGAAACAACCCCACCTGTTGTATCTGAATCACCTCAAAAACCTAAAATTGCCCCAGAGACCGTTATATATGCTAATCTTTTGAAAAGGATAATTGCAATCATATTTGACTCAATAATAATTGGTTTGATTGGTTCTACCTTTACATGGATATTTATTAATCCCTGGTATGGCATTAATTTTTTTGATCCTATTCGGGCATGGTGGTTTACTTTTCCTTTTGATTGGATCCTCGGATTTTTATATCATTGGGGATTAGAAACATATAATAATGGTCAAACAGTAGGGAAAATGGCATTGAATATTAGAACCGTGGATGAGAAAACTCTGGGACAAGCAACTTCTAGCAATTATGCTGCTAATAATATTTTTAAAGGCTCTCCTTTTCTGATTTTAGATTTTATCATAGGGGTACTTAAAAATTCAGGAGATCCTAAAAAAAGAGTAAGAGCAATGCAAAATGTCTCAGAAACTGTCGTAATTATGACAAGGTAGATTTTTTCAAACCTTTTTAATTCCTTTTTTTTAATTTATCAGAAATTTATTAGTTCCTATATATTTATAAGGCTGAAATAGTATGAGTACCATCAGAGAAAATATTGTCGAGTTGATTTTAAAATGGAACTTATAGAATATCAGGATTATGAATGGGCAAATGATTGGAAGATTATTGTGAAAATTTTTGATACTATAGATAATTTAAAATCATTATTTAAACAATTAGACGTACCTTATTTACGAGAAGTTCAACAAAAAATTATGATTTTGAATCTTGAGAAATATGCTTGGACATTACAGAATTACATTATTGAAAAATATTCAAAAATTTAAATCAGTTGAATAACGGTATTACTAAATTTATTTATCTGTTTCTTCATTGCTAACCAATTTTCTTTTCTTTATTTTATTAAAGATTTCCACGACGTTTACCTTTAACATGAGATATACAGTAATTATTATGAAATAGAGGGTTATTATACTGAGGATCCAGTTCGATCCTAAAAGATTACAGATAGCAATTAAATTATACGCAAAGATTAGCATTAAAGATAATTTTCCCAAAAAAACCCAAAAGATTGTTTTTTTAATATCATATTTGATTAATCCTAAAGGTATAGTTATCATATCATCATTTAACGGAGTAAGTCCAAAAATATAAATTAACAGAGGCGCCAATTTTGGATGATTAACAAGATATTGCTGATACTTCTTTAAATTCTCTATTCTATCTTCCGAAATCAATTCAGAAGCGCCTCTACCGACAATATATCCACCTAATTCTCCAATTAAGCACCCTAATGAGGCAATAGACCCAACAAGAAGAGGTACAAAAATATTTATCTGTAAAAAAGGTTGGGAAGAAAAACATACCACAAAAGTATAAGGAGTCGGAACTGGAAGCAAGTTTCCAACTAAACAAACCCAAAAAGTCACAAGAAGTCCAGTAGCTAAATTTTGAAAGGACTCATATTTTGAAATATCTTCTATAGCTTTACGGTGGGAGGTGTTTAATAACAAATCAATTGAAAGGATAGTGATTATAACTATTAAAACTAAGAAAATATAATCTGCTTTCTTTAATTTCAATGTTTTTAATAATTTTTTATTTTGATAAACTAGATAAAAGATTTTGAGTTTTATAGTTAATCATTTAATCTTATTTTAAGGAAAACTTAACGCAATAATTATTGTACTAATAATTATGCTAAGGAAAAGTAAAAGAATTATAAATAAACCAAGACTTGCTTTCTTTCTTCGATTTTTCTTGATTTTTCTTCTATATCTTGTATTAGTCATTATGCCGTATATCTATAGGGAGAAAATTTTAATTCTCTTTATCTTTTTCATCTTTTTTCAGTAAAAGTTCTGTTAAAACAACATTATTATAAGAAAAGAGCATCCTAGGAATGTAGTTATCTGCCAGATATGGGCCATCTCCAATATCTTCTCTTAAAGGAAAAAGCTGTTTTTCTTTTATTGTAGATCCTAAATAATCCCTATTATATTCTTTATAGCCAAATATCTTATTATTCACTATTACCATTTTTCTCTCATATCCCTCAGGTACTCCTGATTTTTCTAATAATAGTAAGATTTTTTCTCGCGATAATGACTCAAGTAATTCCAAATCTTCTCGGGTTCCCTCATACGTAGGACCTTTCTGTACTTCAGTATAATCAACTTCCTCTTCAATGCCTGCTGCTATATTAAAACCTAAAGTTTCATTACCCTCATCAACTGCTGCTATCTTAAATCCAATCCCATACCGATCTCTTATACTTGGAGCTAATTTAGCAGCAATAAATTTCATTCTCGTAGTGGTATTACTTCCATGCCATATCCAAATTCTATATCGCTTTGAATCTACAAATAGTAGAATAAAATCTGGATCTAAAAGTTCATGCATTTGTACATCTTCCTCAACTTCCAATTCTTGATATTCGTTTAATTCATCGTTATATTGAAAAACAATTAATTTTTCTTTTTCCTTTTCTGGTGGGGGTTCTTTTGACATGATTATACTGATTGATAGTTTTTCTATATATATACAATTATTTTTAATAATATATTATTATTTTTGCTTTAAAAATGAATATATCTTAATTTTTCTCTTAAGCGAATAAATCTGGGGATATTATTTAAAAAAATCTATTAATGATTTTAAAAACTTTTCACGTTCTTCTACAAATGGAACATGACCACTGTTTTTAAAAAGTACTAATTTAGCATTCGGAATTAATTTCGCTAAAATCTCTCCATTTTGAGGTGGAACGAGTTGATCTTTCTTACCGTGCATCACACATGTTTCCGTATTTATTTTTTTTAACCTTTCACAAACGTCAAAAGTAGCAATTGCTTCTAATTGCTGACTGTAGCTTTTTGGAGATGTTTTTACCTTTGTCATATTTTGAATAGCAATCTCTACAATTTTGGGATTCTTCTTCAAGAATTCTTCAGTATAAAAAATAGATAACATATTTTTTGCTGCTTCCTCAGGAGATTGGTTTTTTCTTGGTTTTCTTACTATATGCATTACTTCTGGAGAAGCAGGAATTAGTTTAGATTCACCACAACTTGATGAACATATTATTAATTTCTTTACTCTTTTAGGGTAATTTAAAACTACACCTTGAGCAATTCTACCCCCCATGGAATGACCAAAAACATGTGCTTGTTCAATATTTAATACATCCATCAAACCTACTGTATCCTTTATTAATGTTTTTAGAGTAAATTTTATATCGGGCGCATCTGACCTTCCAGTTCCTCTATTGTCAAATACAATAACCCTAAAATGATTAGAAATTTTTCTTAATAGAGACCGACCCCACCAATCAATATTGCTCTCTAATCCCAAAATCATTATAAGTGGAAAGCCTTCTCCAAAACTTTCATAATTTAGATTAATATCTTTGACTTTAATTTTAGGCACAAAAAATCATTTCACTTTATTGTTAATTCAATGCGGGAAGGGAGATTTGAACTCCCGAACTCCTACGAGACTGGATTCTGAGTCCAGCGCTTTGGACCAGACTTAGCTATTCCCGCACTTTAATTGCTTAATGTGATTAATAAAAATGAATTAAAACTAAAATAAAATTCTAAATCATTTCTTATGATAAAAATTAAAATAATTTAACTATTTGTTCAATTAGTTTGAAATTTTTACCTAATAGAGTACTAAATTATAAACCAAAAATAAATAGTAAATTATGATTTAAAATGCCAAAAGATGTTGAAAAATCTAATAAAGAGATTCGAATGGATCCTACATGTCATAAATGTAACAGTATTCAATATTGTACAGTTGGGAATCCCAACACACAAAAACAAAATTGTCCAATGGTTGTTTATCCGGAAATCGAAGAGGAAGTAATGAATCTCTATAAAACGGATGAATTTGTAAAAAAATCAACTAGCATTGCATCTATTGTAGAAGCTCAAGGGTATATTAATTGGCCTCGTTTAAAAGATACAATAGAATATGCGAAGGGAATGGGCTTTAAAAAGTTGGGATTAGCATTCTGTGTCGGCTTACAAAAAGAAGCTGAAAAAACTGCTGAGATCCTAAATAAATATGGATTTGAAGTCTGTTCCGTTTGTTGTAAAACTGAATCTATTAAAAAAACTGATGTCGAGGTTCCTAAAGAATATACAATGGTTTCAAAAACGGGGTATCTTATTGGAATTACAACATGTAACCCTGCAGCTCAAGCATTACTACTCAATAAAGCAAAAACTGATATGAATATTATAGTTGGATTATGTGTAGGACATGACATTACATTTACTCATCTTTCTAAAGCACCTGTAACTACATTTATCGCTAAAGATAGGTCAAACCCACACAATCCTGCAGCAGTTTTATATACATCATATGGAGCCTCTTATTTTGCAAAGGATATAAAAATGATGCGGGAAGAAAAGAAATAAAATTTTAAATAAATTTACAATTTTTTAAAATTATCTTAACTATTAGCTCTCTTTTAAGATCTCTTAAAAAATCAAGTAAATTTAAATAGTAAAGTATGAAATTCAACATTAATAATTAGGAAGAAAAAGAAGTGATTTAAGGTAAGATACCCAAATAAAGTAATGGAATTAATCAAAAAATTCCCTAAAGGACATATTGCTTTAGAAAAGATAATAAAAAAAAATTATCAAAGAATAGATTTCGATAAATTGAAGGTTTTTGATGAAACGCAAGTAGCGAATTTTTATATTCAAGTTATTGAAGAGATTCTTTCATCAAATCAAGAAGCATTAGAGTTGCTTAAGAACCTGAGTGTTTTAAATACGGAAATAGAAACCAACATTGATTATAAAAGCATTAAAAGCTCCTATAAACTACCGAATATCGAGAACCTCTTCAGTGAATTATTAGATACAGGATTAATAAAAGAAAAAGAGGAAAAAGAGGAGATATATGAATTCTCATTTTCCCAAATTCAAGAGGTTTTAGGACTCCTAACAGATGAAAAACATCATGAAAATGCTATAAACTATTACGAATATAAATTTAAAGATGATCTTTTTGATAAAATTGAGGTTCTTTTTCATAAAGCAAAATCAAATCCAACTGAGGAATTAGTTACTGAATTTCTAGCAATTGCCAATGATATAGAACAATTTGATTATAGACACAAAAGATTGATTGATATTGCAGAAGAATTATTTATACTTGAAGATAAATACAAAGCACCAATTCTAATAGTACTTGGAAATCTATTATCTGTTTTAGGAAATACTGAGACTGCAGAGAGAATCTACCTTAATGCTTTAGATTTATACCAGAATTTGGCGAAAAAGTATTACAGAATATATTTACCCTATATCGCTGCGACTCAAAAAAACCTCGGAACATTATATATAGATTTAAAAAGATTTGAAGAGGCAGAAAAAATATATAGCGATGCCTTAAGTTCTTACAAGGAGTTAGAAAGACAGTATTATGATGCACATTCTCCTGACTTTCATTCAAAAGACTATAGTGGTATAGAAAAGTCATATATTGATGATTTGAAGGCATATAATGAGTTATTAAAACGATATTTCGATATATATCTACCCGAAGAGCCATCAATTAAAAGTGAATTTGGAAATGTAGGTATTGATTTAGACTTAATAGAAGATATTCAGGATGGTTCCATTGATTCAATAGATAGTTACAAAACATTAGCGAAAATGTCTTATGATATGTATTTAATCGATATTGCTAAGACTCAGAGTAGTCTTGGACTCATTTATAGTGAATTAATGAAATTTGAAGATGCAGAACGGATGCACCTTGCAGCATTAAAAATTAAAAAAAAAATAGCGGAACATTATCCCGAGCAGGTTTACCCCGAACTAGTCCTTACGCTATTAGATCTCGGAGACTTATATGCTACTTTAAATAAATTTGAGGAAGCAGAACCAATGTTCAGTGAAGCATTAAAGATTTCTAAACAATTAGCAGAACAAAATCCAGAAGTATATTTATACAATGTTGCTATTATCCAGAACTCTCTTGGAACTATATCCACCAGATTACAGGATTTTGAAGATGCGGAACAAAAGTACCTTGATGCTCTAAAAATCTTTAAAATTTTTGCAAAAGAAGACCCTAAAACCTATAATTATAATGTTGCTGATGTTCAAAATAACCTTGGTTATTTATTTTTAAATAAAGGAAATTTTGTAAAAGCAGTATATCATCTTAACAAGGCATTGAAGAAAGATCCTAAGAATAGTGAGATTTTATATAATTTCGCTTGCCTTGAATCACTAAGAAATAATCAAGAAAAAGCTTTGGAATTATTAAAAAAAGTAATAGAATTTGATAAAGCTTATATTGAGAGAGCATTACAAGATAAAAAACTTGATGGTATAAAAGACTTAAAATAATTTAAAGAACTAATAAGTAAATAAAATCACTTATATAAATCTATAAAATTAAATTTTTATTCTTTCTTGTAGTAATAAATTTAAATGAACAAATTTTACTCTATCAATCATTAGAACTTAGATATAGAAAATTAAGAATTTTACTAATTAAAGTTAGAATTTTATATATAGGCTAGATAGAAAGGAGAGATGATGGGAAACTTTAAAGTACTCGTTCTTGATAATTTACACACGTCTGGAGTTAAGGTGTTCACTCGAGAAGGCATTCACGTTGATGTAAAAGGAAAAATTAACTTGGAAGAATTGGCTGTAATTATTGATAATTATGATGGTATTGTCATCCGGGGAGCTACAAAAATAACTGCAAAAGTGTTTGATGGAATTTCTCGTTTAAAAGTAATAGGTCGTGCAGGTTCTGGTACAGACAATATCGATAAGACCATTGCTACAAAAAAAGGGATAGTTGTTATGAACACCCCGGGAGGTAATACAATTACTACAGGAGAACACGCCATCGCTTTAATGCTTGCTCTTGCACGTCAAGTGCCCCAAGCTTCCGCCTCTATGAAGGAGGGAAGGTGGGAGAAGAAAAAGTTCATAGGAACCGAACTTACTGATAAAGTTTTTGGGATTGTTGGTATGGGGAATATTGGAAAAGTTGTGGCTGAACGAGCCTTAGGTCTTAGAATGGTTGTTATAGGATACGATCCCTATGTTTCCAATGAGGACATATTGAAGTTAGGCGTGGAACCAGTCAACCTTGATGAAATTTATACTCGCTCCGATTTTATCACCTTTCACACACCCCTCACACCTGAGACAAAAGAAATGATTAATACTCAAGCAATTAACAAGATGAAAAAAGGAGTTTTTATTATTAATTGTGCACGAGGTGCATTAATCAACGAATCGGATCTTTTAAAAGCTCTTCAATCCAACCATGTTAAGGGTGTGGCAATTGACGTTTACCCTATAGAACCACCACCCTCAGATACTTTACTACATAAACATCCTAACGTAATTTTAACCCCTCATTTAGGTGCATCTACTATGGAAGCTCAGGAAAAGGTTGCTATACTGATTGCAGAGCAAATTAGCGATTTTCTTAAAAAGGGGATAATTCGAAATTCAGTTAACTTCCCTTGTGTGGCACCGGAGCTACTTCCAATATTACGACCTTATTTATCCCTTTGTGAGAATTTAGGTTCATTTCATGGACAGCTTCTAGAAAATCCTCTTAATGAGCTCCGTGTGGAGTATCTAGGGGAAGCATCGAAGCTTACAATAGTCCCCCTCACAATCTCAGTCCTAAAGGGGCTCCTTCAGCACCAAACTGAGGATGTCAATTTAGTCAACGCTCGTATTATTGCCGAAGAGCGCGGAATCAAAGTAACTGAAACAAGATCGACAAAATTAGAGAGCTATGCAAGTTTGATTCGTGTAATTACAATTACTGAGAAAAAAAAAACATCAGTATCAGGAATCCTCTTTGGAAATATCCAAAAAATCATAAAGATCAATCTCTTCCCAATTGAGGCAAAACTCTCTGGAGGAATTCTAATGCTAGAAAATCAAGATTTTCCTGGTGTAGTTGGTCGAGTAGGAACTTTTCTTGGCGAAAAAAATATCAACATTGCAGGATTTCAGCTGGGTCGAAACGAACCAGGTGGGATTGCGATATCACTTATAAATGTAGATAATTCCGTACCCGAAGAAGTGCTCTCCCAGCTTGCGAAGTTACCCCATATTACTTCAGCCAAGTACTTAACATTTAATTAAAAAAAAGGAAGAGCTGATAGATTTATTCATCTAATATTTACCTATCTCTTCTTCATCAATATTGATATCTGAACTCTTCTTACCTACTTTTGATATCTTCTTTATGAACCGATATGGCTCAATAGCTTCTTCTGATACTTCTTTGACACTAACTCGTGCATTTTGTCTACGGAGAGTATCCCGCAACAAGTTCACATCCAGATCTTTCGGACTTACATTGTTCTTGGCGGCTAGTGCAGCCGCTGTGCCTGCTGCCTGACCGGTACAAATGCTTGGAGTACAATACCTCAACCCACCGTCAGTGAAGAGTCCGCAAGAAATTGTTGTGCCTGCTGCTAATAGATTATCTACTTCTTTAGAAACTATCGAACGATAAGGAACATCATGAGGGAGGATCTCATAACCAAACCTCCCCGTAACTTCCCAGATGTCCGGAGGTTGGTTGTTTATGGCAATGGAATCCTCAAACGTCTTACCCTCTCGCATTTCGGCTACTGTTATTACATGATCTCCTATGATTCTATGCATTGTCGTTACTGGGTAATTGGCGGTTTTCTCAACGAAACATTTCTCAAAGCCAGGGACTTGCTCCTTTAGTAAGTTTTGTACTGCAAATGCTTGCTTCCTTAGGCTTACTTCAAGATTTGTTTGTTCTTCAGCCATCCATAAGTGGTGATCTTCTCGTGGACCATACATCGGGTTCATCACCCATATCCTTCCACCTCCATGAACGCTATGTAACGGTGACAATATAATACTGTCTCCTCTGATGTATGCCCCTTTGTTTCGTGCCTCTTTAACTATTCTGTGGCCACCATACATTTGCCCCCATTCATCCTTATGAGTTCTCCTGAATTCTAACCATTTCCCAACATCTACACCACCAAGGTAAAACGCTGTTAACGATCCCATATTGCGCCCCTTACGCCGACCTAATGGTATTTTGTCATCCATAACTGGTGCTCCGCATTTCCAAGCAATATCACCATCACCAGTGGTGTCAATTATAACCTTCCCTAGAACTGCACGTCTGCCTTCTTTACCTTCCGTAATGATACCTTTGAGCGTGTTTCCATCTCTTATGACACCAGCCGCAAAAGAATGAAGATACATCTTAACACCCGCTTCTTGCATCATTGAATCAAGAAGAAACTTGTAATATTCGAGGTCAAAGATCTTATCACCACCCCACCAACCTACATTCGTGTTAAGCAACCGTTTTGGTAAGTTTTCTTCACCATAACGCTTAATCAAGCGCGATGTCATGGCATTCCGTCGTATTTGCCTTTCATTTGGTATTCTCATGGCTCCACCCTCCATAAGACGGTGGATAACCTCTTGCACAATTCCATTATGTAATTCTGGATCCACGCGCGAGAAAACCGAATTTAAACCCTGTGTTTGCTGTCCACCCAGGCTACCAAACCGTTCTATTAGAACTGTTTTAGCACCAGTTCGAGCAGAAGCCAAAGCTGCTCCTGTTCCTGCTGGTCCGCCACCAACAACGATCACATCCACTTTATCCCAGATCGGGATGTCTCTCGCTGGTTCTCTAATTGTTTCCATCTCTTAATTTCCTCCTATATTAATACGTTTCTTATTTTTATTACTTATTTGTAATTTGTTTGATTCTCTATTTATAAATTCGCATTAAGACAAAATTTAATAGTTAGGCTCATAAATATAGTTTTTCCCTTTTTTCCAATTATTTTCTAAGAAGTTATTATCATGACTTTCTGTACTATGTGTGGAATTGGGTAAAAACTATTATCTGGAGACCTTATCTAAAGAAGAAACTACAGTACTAAAAGAAAAATTAGATCAATTAAGGAAAAAATAATATACTATTTTAATTCCATCTTATTTTGACAGTAAGGACAGTGAAGTGGTAATTCCTCATCGCAAGTTTCCAATTCCTCACTACTTAGAATATTCTTCCAACAAACTAATTTATCTTCTTTCTGAACCATATCCCTACCATGGTGTTGTGGAATAATATTTTTTGTTTCACAATTTTTACAAATAACTAACTTTGCCTTATT
This sequence comes from Promethearchaeia archaeon, assembly GCA_029856085.1. Taxonomy (GTDB): domain Archaea; phylum Asgardarchaeota; class Lokiarchaeia; order Sigyniarchaeales; family SOKP01; genus Loki-b32. The sequence continues at coordinate 24,725 of JAHQWI010000124.1, forward strand.
CTCCAACTCCTCAGTCGAAACTTCTTTATAAAGGATCTTATACCTAAAAATAGTCATACTATTTAGCATAATAGCCAGAGAGAGTCCCATATCGCCAATTCCTACAGCAAACCATAGATTCATTAACCCCATAACTGTTAGTACTGCAAATGATACTTTAATTATAATAGATGTCCAGATATTTTGTTTTATTTTTCTATTTGTTTTTTTAGCAATATCTACATACGTAAGGACTTTCTTTAAATCATCATTGATGATGATAATATCAGCAGTTTTAAGTGTAATATCTGCTGCAGAGGCCCCAATGGCAATCCCTAAATCTGAAAGAGCCAAAGCAGGAGCATCATTAATCCCATCGCCAACCATTGCTACTCCCTTATATTGTTTCTTCAATTCCTGAATTTTTTGAAGCTTTTGATTTGGTAAATATTCTCCATATGTGTGATCTATGTCTAAACAAGCTCCAATTGAATTACATACCCTCTGATTATCACCGGATATTAAAATAGTTTCATATCCTCTTCTCTTTAAACCATTTATTAGGATTGGAGCTGAAACTCGTAATACATCTCTAATTGAAAATATCCCCAATAAATTCTGTTCATTTCCTAATAATATTGGAATTGTACCTGATTCTTCGATTTCTTTAATATCATCATTAGGAAGCTCATAATTTAGTTCTTGAATAAACTTTTTACTTCCTACATAAAAAAGTTCACCATTTATTTTTCCTTTTATTCCTTTTCCTTTAATTACTTCAAAATTATCAACTGTTTGAAAGGATAAATCCATATCTTTTGCTTGTTTAACTATTGTTTTTCCAATAGGATGTTCTGAAAGAGCTTCCAAACTAGCGGCTATACTTATAATGTTAGATTTTGAAGCCCCATTATAATTAAAAATATCAAATAATTTTAAATTACCCTCAGTGAGTGTACCAGTTTTATCAAACGCAAATACGTCGATGTCTTGAATTTTTTCAATAAATTTGTTCCCTTTAACTAAAATTCCTTCTCTTGCTTGCTTTGTTAAAGATGCGATATTTGCTAAAGGAGTTGATAACGTAAGAGCACATGGACAAGAAACTACTAAAAGAACTAATCCACGATAAAACCAATCATAGAAGTTTAGGCTAAATATGAGAGGAACAAACATAACGAAAATTGATGATAGTATAATAATTGGAGTATAATATCTAGCGAATTTTTCAATAAATCTTTCATGTTCACTTTTATTTAGTTGAGCAATTTTTACACTCTCAGCAATTTGAGCCACGATTGTATTTGTGCTTTCTCGAGTAACTTCAATATCCACAAAACTATCTGAATTCAGACTCGCTGCAAAAATTCCATCTCCATCTTTTTTAAAGACCGGAACTGATTCTCCTGTTATCGCACTTTCATCAAAGTAGGAACTTCCCTTAACAATAACTCCATCTAATGGAACTTTCATTCCAGGTTTTATCCCTACTATATTTCCAATTTTGATTTCTTTAGATGGTACATTTTGATATCCATTTTCAGTTTTCAGCAAAGCATAGTCAGGAGCTAATTCTAACAGTTCTTTGATCGCATTTCTCGATTTATCAGCAGTTATTTCCTCTAACCTTTCTGCTATCGCATATAACAGTAATGCAGTCGCCCCTTCTTGTCCATGGAGGATAAAAAATGAGGCAATTGCAGCTATTATCATTAAAATGTTGGCCGTGATTTTCTTGTTTTTAATATTTTCGATTGCCTCTTTTACTACACTTGAACTGGAAAGAAAAATTGATACAATGGCTAAAATTTGATCAACAATTATCAATTCGAAAGTTATTTCTATAAAAATTGAGAGTGCTAATATTATCCCTGCGGGTATAAGGAAGTACCAAAAATGTTCTTCAAAAAAAGATTCTTCTTCGAGCTCTTCTTCTTCACAGAAAGATGATGAACAAGCTATTGTAGAAATAATTTCTCACCTATGTATTAACTGTATAAACTACAATTAGAACTTAACATTTATAGAGTATAAAAAAATAAATCTATACATGAACTCTATTAATGGATTTTCAAAAATCTTTTTATTTTTAATAAATATTAGAGTTTTTTTAATTCGATGCACTTCGTCGAGATGTTTGTGGTTATCCAGAATTTTTAGATAAGCTTTAAGACGGTTATAAAGAGGATTCTTTGTTTTTTCGGCATAATTTAAGAAATTGAGGAATAATTTCAAATAAATCACCAATAATGCCAAAATCCGCAACTTTAAATATTGGGGCTTCAGGATCGCTATTTATTGCTACAATAATATCACTCGTTTGCATTCCCACTAAATGTTGAATTGCTCCACTTATTCCTAGAGCAATATATAATTGGGGAGATACAGTTTTTCCTGATTGACCTACTTGAATTGGATGCTTTGTCCAACCAAGTTCTACTAATGCTCGCGAGCTTGATACTATTCCTTTTAGTTCTTGAGCAAGCTCGTAAATTAGTTTAATATTTTCCTTGCTTCCGATACCTCTTCCAACTGAAATTAAAATGTCAGCATCTTCAATATTGATTAATTCTGTTTTAGAACTAATTTCTTCAATAATTTTTGTTCTAATACTTTGTTTTTCTAATTTTACGCTAATTTTTTCAATTTGACATTTTTTAGGTTGTTTTAATTTAATTTTTGAGAATGTGTTTGGTCTAACTGTTGCCATTTGTGGTCTTGTATATGGAGATAATATGGAGGCCATAATATTACCCCCAAAAGCAGGACGAGTTTGAACAAGTTGCTTTTGTTTGTTAATTGATAAGCCAGTACAATCTGCCGTTAATCCTAAATTAAGCCTGGCTGCGATTCTAGGTGCTAATTCACGTCCCTTTATTGTTGCACCATATAATACGATAGATGGTTTTTTGTCTATTATTATTGTAGTAAGTACAGTTGTATATCCATCATTTGAAAACTCCTGTAATAGTTCATGTTCGCAGAGATAAACAATATCTGCACCATAATAAAACAGTTCATCGATTAATGCTGATATTCTTGGAGGTCCAAGAACAACTACAGAAATTGGTTCATTAATTTCTTTATTTAACTCTAATGCTTTACCCAATAATTCATAAACTACTTTTTTGAATTGTAATTGCCCATTTTTATTTTCTAATTCCCCCCATATTATTATCCCTTTGAAATTTTTTAGGTTCTCTAAGGGGATCATTACACGCTTTATACTAAGGGCTTTATATCTACATACATTTATACAGGAACCGCATAACGTACAGTTATCAAGCACCTTAGCTTTTTTAGTTTCTGGATCGATAATTATTGCTCCATATGGGCATGCTTGTTCACAAATTTTACAACCAGTACAATTTTCTACATTAATTTGGAGCATTAAATTTTCACCTGCGTTTATTAAACAATCTTCTTTTCTTTTAAAAACATAAATAATTTTTCTGCTGCGTTAACCGAGTCATTCCCATCAATTATTTCACCCGCCTCTTTAATAGGTGGACTAAATATCTTAACAACTTGAGTAAATGAACCATTTAGTCCAATTCTTTTTTCACTCATATTCAAGGATTTAGCATCGATAATCTCAATAGGCTTTTTTCTAGCTTCTATAATATCTCTCATAGACGGTAATCTCCGAATACTAGAGGGTCCTTTACTAATCGTAACTAGTGCAGGCAATCGAACTTCAATAACTTGATAACCTTTTTCAGTTTCCTTTTTAACATTTATTCTTTTTTTGACAATCTCTACATCAAAACCGTAATATACATGAGGAATTCCTAAATTTTCAGCTAATTCAGCAGGTACCTGTGCTGTATCACCGTCAATTGCTTGCTTTCCAGCTAAAATTAAATCAAAATTTCCAATCTTTTTCAGAATACCTTCCTTTAATGTTAATGAAGTAGCCCAAACATCTGATCCTGCGAATGCTCTATCTGAAAAAAGGTATGCCTTGTCAGCTCCTAACTCCAAGCAACGTAAAAGTGCAGATTTAGCTTGAGGTGGACCCATTGAAATAACAATAATTTCCACTTTTAGATCAGGATTTTGAATTTTTAAATTTACTGCCATATCTAAAGCATATTCACAAAATGGATTTAGAATTGACTCAACTTCTTCTCTTATTAATGTACCTGTCTTGGGATTGACTGCTACTTTATTTGCTTCAGGAACTTGTTTAATGGTTACAATAATTTTCATAAATTACTCCATCTCAATGTCAAAATTGATAATATTACCATAATTTAAAATTAGCAATGGATCTAGGCTTTTTTTGATTAATCGCATTTCATCTAGATCTTTCTGACTATACATAATTTTTAAGTAATTCGTTTTTATCTTTCCAATTCCATGTTCTGCAGATATGCTTCCACCATATTCTACTGCTTTTTTTGCAAATTTTTCGTAGATTTCTTCCCCTAATCGCAATTCTTCCATATTTTTTGGGAGAATATTGACATGTACGTGATTTTCTCCAA
>JAHQWI010000125.1 GCA_029856085.1 Promethearchaeia archaeon
ATATTACAGAAATCACGGGACTTGAGAGTTTACCTAATTTAAAGGAATTAGATCTTGGTGGTAATAGAATCAAAACTATTCAGGGTCTCGACCCACTGACAAATCTTAAAATTTTGTGTCTTTTTCATAATCGAATTAAGGAGATCACAGGGCTTGAGAATTTAAGAAATTTAGAGGAATTATATCTTGGACATAATAAAATAACAGAAATTAAAGGACTTGATAATTTAAGTAATTTAAAAGTATTAGGTATTGATAGTGGTCCCTTTAGTTCCAATTCTATTAAAATCTTAGAAGGTATGAGAAGTAGTGGCATTGATGTATGGTATTAAAGTATGTTTTTAAAAGAGTAGTTAAAGATTGTCAATAAATAGATTATAATATATTGATTAAAAAAACCTTCAAAACATTTCGAATAATACTGTGAAGGTTTTAAAATAATTTAAAAAGATGTATGTCCTAAATAAGTACAAGGCAAAATTAATCGTATTATATTTAAAATTGATCCCAGAAAAAGAATTCAAAATTAATGAGTTAAAAGAGAAATTTGTTGATCTTTTAAATCTAATTGAAAGGTTAGATGAGGAGGATCAATATTATTCTTTTTATGATTTGATTTACCCATTAAATGGAACAGAAATATTAAGTAAATATAATTCTCTTATTTAAAGTAAATTAACTACCCTTTTAAGCCAAATTGAAAACGTACATGAGAAGAATAGATATAAAATTTTTTCAGCATTAATTAATCCGATCAAAGGGACTGAAATATTAGCTAAATGTCATTCCTTCATTGAAAGAAAATTCGCTAACCTTTTAAACCGAATTGAAAACTTCGATGAGAAGAGTAAATATAAGTTTTTTTTAGAGTTGATTAACGTCATCAGAGAAACAGAAATAATGGAGCACCATTACGCTTTATTATTAGATAAAATTCAATTTTTAGAACCTGATTACGCTAAAGTAGATGTACTTAGTCAGTTGCTTCAAGCTACTAAAGAAAAAGAATTAACCACCCATTTTTTTAGAATCTTTGAAATATTGCACCAATTTAAATTAGGCAAAGAGCATTCTGAAATTAAATTTGAAAGGTTTAAGAATATAATGAGAGCATTTAAATCTACATTATTAGTGCACAAGCACCAGTCTTTTTTAGAACAACGAGTTATGATTATACTCAAGGAATATGAAGAGATTAAAGAAAAATACTCTATTAAGTTAGCAGCATTTAATTGGTTAATTGAAGGTATAAACCACACACCGATCATAAGGAAGTTGTACTCTCCTTTAGAAAAGCATTTTATAAAGTTAATCAATGATGAATTTACCATCCAATTGATTTCAGAACAAAAGGATAACCCAGATTACCCAGAAAAAGGCTGTGCACGGCTTTTAGTTAATTTCTTTCATAATTATAAGAGCACTCAATTGCTCAAAAATAATGCACAATTACTTAAAGATAAAGGATTTCACTTTGTTAAAACACCTAAATATAATGAAAAAGTAATGAATGAGTTAGAACGATGTATTTCCTAATTATTAAGTATCTAAAAATGATCTTTTTCTTTTGATTTCCGATTTAACTAACTTGGATTAGAATTTGTAAAAACGTCGAAAATCCTCGAATTAAATAGTTATTGAAGTTTTCTTCTTTCTTGTTCTATCAATTTTTTAAAAGAAAATTCCTCTTTAATAATATTTAAAACTATATGAGTATTAGTACGTTCAACATAAGGAGAATCGTGAATTTCCTCTTTTATCATATTGCTGAGTTCTGCCCTTGTTTTAAACTTTGCTAGAAGTAAAGCATCATATGTTCCTGTTATATCATACACAGCGAAGACATTTGGATTTTTAACTATTCTTTTCTATAAAAAAAATCATCCTGAAAACACCAAGGATTAGAGAATACCACCAGACGCTTGGGGAAAGTAAGCCATTCAACTAAGTCTAATTACACCTCTGTTATTGTTCAAAAAAAAAATGCAAAAATAATTTTGAATGATTTAAAATAAGAGATTTTTTATGCAAGGATTTTTTAATCTATTGATTTTTTTTTTCAAACTTCTTCTTTTTTAAGTAATTTTGCAAAAGAATTTTTTTCTTTAATGACATTTAATACTATATGAGTATTAGTGCTCTCAACATATGGGGAAATATGAATTTCTTTTATCATTTTGCTTAAATCATCCCTTGTTTTAAATCTTGCTAAAATTAGAGCATCATAGGTTCCTGTTAGATCATAAACTCCATATACATTGGGATTTTGAGCGATTTTTTCCTCGACTTCAAACATCTTACCTTTTGAAACAGTTATTTCTATAATGGCTATAATTTCATAGCCTAATTTCTCATAATCAATTTGAATACCATAATTTTTAATGATACCGGCTTCCTCTAAATCTTTAATATGCTTAATTATGGTATTTGGTGAACGTTTAAGATCTTCAGCTATAGTACTCTTATTTTTTCGACTATCAATACTTAAAATTTTCAATATTTCAAGGTCTAACTCATCAACATTGTCATCTTTAATAACATTCATCTAGTAATAGTGGGTTTTATTTCCTAATAAATATAACGGATTTTTTTCACTCACCGACAAAAACTAATTTAAAAAGTTCAGAATATGAGGTAGTTTCTGAAAAAGATCAAATGATTTTTAAATGTAATTGCATTTATTTATATACATATATAAAAAAATTAAAAATTGTCAAAATAAAATGATTGAAAAAGACGATCCAAAAAGAAAGGAGTTGTGTGAGAAGGTAATTGAAAAGGTAAGAGACGAAGATATCAAATTTATCTACCTTCAATTTACAGATATGCATGGTATAATCAAATCTATTGAAATAAATTCAAAAAGAATTGATGATTTCTTTGAAATTGGTCAGAGTTTTGATGGTAGTTCTGTTACGGGGTATGGTGCTATAGAAGAGTCTGATAAAGTAGCATTACCTGATCCAAGCACGTTTTATGTAATTCCCTGGAGGAATGATAAAAGAAAAGTTGCGAGAGTTTTTTGCGATATATATAATCCTGATGGTTCAAGGTATGAAGGGGATCCTCGATATATCCTTCAGAGGGCTGTTAAAAAGGCAGAAAGCCATGGATTTACATTCTTTTGCGCACCAGAGATGGAGTTTTTTATATTGGAACAAAATACTAAAGAGGAAGTATTTAGTCCAGCAGATATGCGGGGGTATTTCGATTATGATCCATATGATATAAATGAAAGAATGAGGTACACAATTGCAGAGTATTGTGATTCAATGGGAATTGAGATAGAAGCGCTTCACCACGAGGTTGCTCTTGGTCAACATGAAGTAGATTTTCGATATGATGAACCAGTTAAAACTGCTGATAACGCAAATACAATAAAAATGATAGTTAAGACTGTAGCGGCAAAAAATAAAATGATCGCAACTTTTATGCCAAAACCATTCTCGGGAATTAATGGTTCTGGACAACATGTACACCAGTCTCTATGGAAAAACGGAAAGAATCTTTTTTATGATGAGGAAGATCCAGATAATATCTCTACTTTAATGAAAAAATGGATTGCTGGTCAATTAAAACATGCAGCCTCGATGTGTGCTGTTTTGAGTAGCTGGCCTAACTCATATAAAAGACTTGTACCAGGGTATGAAGCTCCAGTCTATATAGCCTGGGGTTTCAGAAATAGATCACCGTTAATAAGAGTCCCAAATTTTCATGGTAAGCCTAGCGCTGCTCGTTGTGAAATTCGATGCCCAGATCCTGCTGGAAATCCTTATCTTCAATTCGCGGTATTATTAGCAACTGGTTTAGATGGTGTTTTATCTGATGATATAGATATTCCAGAAGCACGAGATGAAAATGTATATAAATTGACAACAAAAGAGATGGAAAAAGCTGGAATTGTTGCCCTACCAGGCAGCTTGAGTGAAGCTTTAAAAGAGTTTCGTCAATCTGAGTTTATGAAAGAAGTGTTTGGTGAACAACCTTTTAAAAATTACTACTATGCTAAATTAGAAGAAAATGATGCATATCGAATTGTAGTAAGTGAATGGGAGAGAACTCGATATATAACCCGTTTATAATTTTCAAAATTTACATCTTCTAGAAAATATTTATATATTTTTTTATCATTATTCAAACTATAATCCAGCATTATCAATATTAAAAAAAATATTGACATTTAACCAAAATCTAGGGTAATAATTTTGAATAAAATATCTAATTCTAAAAATTATATTTGGTCTTTTCCGCTATTAGCGGGCATTGTAACAATCATTGGGCTTCTTACTCCGTCATCAGCATTGGAAGAGGTTGAAATCCATTGGATGTGGGGGTTAAGATATTTAAATTTATTTCCTGTTGATACTAGTTTCAACTGGATTTTTGAATTGGCGCCAAAAGATTTCACACCAATCATATTTATATGTAAAATTATACCTTTTTTCATTCTCTTAATCATTGCAATACTCTCCATAATATTCGCATTAAAGCTAAGAAAGAGAGGTGATTTTCAAGATTTTGAAAGAAAATGGTTATTGTGTGGGATATCTTTCATTATTATAGGCATTTTCTATTTAATAGAGATTGAGATATTGATGCACTATTATTATGAGGAATTCTTTGGATTAGACATCAGTTATTGGGAAAATTATACACCTGGTTTTGCAGTTATTGCTCCATTTATAAGTGGAGCTGTAATTCTTATTGGCTTTGTTGTTAATAAATATGTTTTAGTACCAGAAAAGAGAGATCTGATTATTAGAGTAACAAAATTCTATAGAAATATAATTTTTTCATTTCTTATCGTAATTTTTATTTTACTCATTGGGGTTTCAACAAGTTTTATTATTTTTAAATTAATACCTGGTGATCCAGTTATACCTTATTTGCCACCAATGTTCACACAAGAGCAGTATGAAGCCATGGAACACATGTTAGGATTGGATAAGCACATTATCATTCAATTTTTTAGGTTTTTAGGTAATTTCTTTATTGGTAATTGGGGTATATCGACTTTTTTATTTAGTAGTTCGAAAGTTATTGAAATAGTTATAATATCTATATCCCGAATGATAGGATTACTAATATTTCCTCTAATAATCGGAATAGGGACGGGTATATGGGTTGGGAGAATTTCCTATAGATATAGGGGGAGATGGATAGATAAATTAATTCAAATTTTATGTGCTTTGGGTATTTCAATACCTGTATTTTTCTTTGGAATGGTACTCCAATTTTTCTTTAGCTTTAAATTGAATATATTCAGTCCATTAGGAATCTGGGCATTGCTGCCAATGTATATTATGACACTTTCAACTTTCGCGTTAATTACATGGCATACTCGTTCCCATATGGTAAATAAGCCACACGAGACGTCCATGTTTCCAAATACCATTAAAATCGCAGAAACGTTTGGTTTTATGTTTATGTTTTATTTGTTATTAGATATTACATTTGGATTAGAAGGATTGGGTACCCTTTTAGTAGTTTCTATTTCAACGAATGATTTTTTTCTAATAACGGGAGTATTATTTGCCTTAAGCATTACATTTGTTATTGTAATTCTAATTTCGAATTTAATCTTCAGTTACAACAAATATCGGGAACGTGAAATTTATGAGACCAATTTTGACATGCAGATTGATAATGATGTAGATAAAAGGAATGATAATGTTGGAATAGATTATGAAGAGAGCAAAATAATGCATCTATTAAGGAGATTGAAATTTCCCTATACTATCATTGGAGCTATTTTTATAATCTTTTTTATCTTTATTTCAATCTTTCCTGAATCGATAACAGAATATTCCTTTGAAGGAGCTAAGGGTATTTATGCAGGGTCATGGAATCCTCCTTCTCCAGGCCACCCCTTAGGACAACAAGAGTTTGGACGGGATGTGCTTGCCTTGGTAATATATGGTATACGTACATCGATTTTTGTTGGTTTTGGAGCGGTTTTAATAGGATTGACAATAGGAGGTCCTTTTGGATTTGTTACTAGAGTATTTAATCGAAAAGCTTATACACCTATAATGGGACTTATGATACTTTTTTATTTGTTTCCAGGATTGGTTTTTGTTATGTTATTAATAGCTATTAATGGAAGCAGCAACATTCTGCTAAGTATGTTCGTTATTGGATTCTTATTAATCCCTAGCTTTACGCGAGTAATTGCTAATGCAGTATCAGAAGATATTAATATTAATAGAATAGTCAAAAAAGTCATATGTTATATTCCACTGAATTTTGCATTCGCTATTTTATTATTTGAAGCACTCGGGTTTATAGGATTTGGAGATCGAGATATGATTGAATTAGGAAAAAATATCAGTAATGTTAGTGGGCATTTATTCGATGCACCATGGGCTACATTATGGCCCGGACTAGCAATATTTGGAATAGTATTGAGCTTTCTTATTTTCCATGTGGGCTTACAAGGTTATGATCCTAAGTTAAGAGAATTGGAAAATTTAGAATTAGGATAATTCTAAATGGAGTTCTTTTTTTTCTTGATATTTTTATAAAATTTTACTATAATCTTTTTAAAAGGTAGTTTATTATTTCTTGTTATCCAAACAATTTCTTAATTTATAAAAAGAGAAAAAATAATATGACAGAAACTAAAGATTGGATCTTCTTTCTTCCCATAATTGTCGTAGTGTTAATGATAGTGCTTTTATTTTTACCTATAATGTATCTTTCTATGGATTATTATGTAACACCCCATGCACCTCCACCTGATTTCTCGGTTGCGGGAGATCTTCTACCTTTTGGAGGTAGCTTTTTAGAGGAGCTTGATCTTTGGGTCAGTTTATATTCAGATGCTGAAAATATGCAAAATGTATTTAGGTGGGTAGGAATTATATTTGCAGTTGGGTTTGGACTTGATGCTTTAACATTGTTAATCGGGGCAATTAGAGTTAAAACCGGAAGTAAAGAACTCAAAAAGGCAAGAAAAAGATGGTTAATTTCAGGAATAGCAAAGATAATTTCTCAAGTTGTTGTAATTGTTATTATGGTAGCTTACATTCCTGGTCTACTAGAAGAATATGGAATCATTTTTGGATTTACCATGGGATTAGGTATGATACTAACAATGGTTGCTGGAGGTATTTTAATCTTCGCATATATTTTAGCAAAGATAGCGGGATAACTTAATTATTTTCAAATTTTTTTAATTTCTCTTTTTAGGTCTTATTTTCCACAATTTCTTTCATCTTTTCTATGTATTCAAGACTTTGATGCCTGAAATATGTGTTGTAAAGTTCAGCATAAGTTCCTCCTTTAGCCATTAGCTCATCATGATTACCTTCTTCGACAATTTCTCCGTGATCGAGTACAATTATGCGATCAACATGTCTCACTGTCCAAAGTCGATGAGCAATAATGATGGATGTGCGCCCTTCAATTGTTTTCTGTAATGCATCTTGAATTTTCGTTTCAGTGAAAGGATCGACAGACGCCGTTGCTTCATCTAAGATTAGAATTGAGGGATTTTCTAATAAAACCCTAGCAAAAACTACTAATTGGCGCTGTCCCATTGAAAGTAGGCAACCTCGTTCACCAGTATAAGTCTTTAAGCCATTTGGCAGATCTCCAATCCAATCTGAGCCGCTGGAGTTATCAAGAGCATTAAAAACAGCTTCTTCTGTAGCATTTTTACAACAGTATTTGATATTATTTTCGAGAGAATCAGCCCAAAGAAATGGAGTTTGTGGTATTATTCCAATCTGTTTTCGATATTCGTTTAGATCGTAACTCTTTATGCTTATACCATCTACTAAAATATCTCCTTCTTGAAATTCATAAAACCTAGCTAGTAATTTCGCAAGGCTTGATTTTCCTGCACCTGTATGACCTACAATGGCTAATGATTCTCCAGAATCAATTTTTAAATTAAAATTTTGAAAAACTTCCTTAGATGCTTCATATCTAAAATTGACATTCCTAAACTCAATTTCCCCATTAAGTTTTGGTGGTTTTATATTATCATTTTGAACAATTAAAGGTAATGCATCTATTAAAGCAAAAATTCGCTCTGAAGCAGCCATACCTGTCTGAAAAACTGGCCAAAATGAGGCAATAGACAACAATGGAAAAAATAGAAAACCTAACCCAGATAAAAACAGGTTCAAATCTCCGATACTTATTGTACCATCTAGTACCCTTGATCCCCCAAGAAATACTATTAAAGTTAATACCAACCCTTGAATCATGCTTAAAGCAGGCCATACCACACTAAAAACAAAGCCTCTTCGTAGATTAACTCTGTAAGATGTGTCATTTACTTCATTAAAAGTTTCATATAATTTTTGTTCCTGTCGGAAGGTTTTTGCAATCTGAATTCCCGAAAAACTTTCTTTGACATATGCATTAACGGAAGCGAGTGCTCGTTGTCCTAATAACGCTCTCCTTCTTGCAATTTTACGATAAGAGAGTGCTATAATGAAAAATAAAGGAAATGAAATCAATGTTGCGAAAAATAACATGATATTCATAAAAACCATTATTACTAATAAAAAAATTACTATAAAAAAAGAGGATACTAAATCAAGGGAGAGCTCAACAATTTGACCCACATCTCTAGAATCTGTATTAGTTCTACTCACTATCTTACCAATCGGATTTCTATCAAAAAAAGATAAATCATGATTTAAAACTGCTTCACCCGCATCCCTTCTTAAATCTAATACCACATCTCCAATGATTGTAGAAATTTTACGACGTCTAAAATAATTAAAAACCCATCCTAATATATTCAACGTAAAAGTAAGTGTTATTACAAAAATAATATATACTACATTTCTATTGGTTTCTATATTATTTAGAACTATAGTCGTCAAAATTGGAATGAGAGAACTAGAGAGAGAAGCAATGGTTAAAAGGAACACTACAAAACCCATGGGACGTTTATACGGGCTAAAATATTGCAAGATCCGTTTTATTAAGGCTCTATCTGAAAATTCTCTGTCATACTCCTCAGCTTCTAGTCCAACCCACATGTTTCAAGAAACCTCCTTGTGTTTTATTATTTGATCTATGTCTACATCAAACTTTTTGATAAAGATTTTTTGATATTCATCTGAAGTCGATAATAGTTCATCATGAGTTCCCATTGCAGCTATTTCTCCCCTTTTTAAGACAATTATTAGGTCTGCCCATCTTATCTGTGAAAGCCTATGCGTTATGAGAAGTGTTGTTCTATCCTTGAGAATATTTCGAATTGCTCTTTGAATTTTATCCTCGGTGTTTGAATCTATTGATGAAGTTGAATCATCCAAAACAAGAATTCTTGGATCAGAGAGAAAGGCTCTAGCGATTGCTATTCTTTGTCTTTCCCCACCACTCAATTGAACGCCCCTCTCTCCAACTTCTGAATCATACTGGTTAGGTAATTGACAAATAAAATCATGAGCTTGAGCTTCTTTAGCTACTTGAATAATTTCTTCCTTAGAGGCCGTTCTACCAAATGAAATATTGTTAAAAATTGAATCTGAAAACAGGAAAACATCTTGTTCTATATATGATATTTGACTCCTCAATGATTTTAAAGCATAATCTCGGATATCAATATTATCAATTAATATTCTGCCTTTATCAAGATTATATAAACGAGATATCAATTTGGTTAGTGTTGTTTTTCCTGAACCCGTTGTACCTACAATAGCTACTGTCTGTCCTGGTTTCACCTCTAAATTGATATTTTTTAACACTGGTTTTTCACTTCCAGGGTAAGCAAATGATATATTCTCGAATTTGATTCTTCCCTCTAATGATTTCGAAATTCCTCCAACATTTTCATCAATTTCAGTCTCTCGATTCATTAAATTAAGTAATCTTTGAGCACTGGTAATTGCTACCCGAACCATGGCAAAAACAAATAGAGAAATTTGAGTAGGAAAACGTAATTGCCTTAATAACGCTAAATAACCAATAATAGAACCGATTGGGAACAATAGATTCCCAAGTATTAAATTTAGACTAATTGCATGAGTTAGACCAAAAGTAATAGTTAGAGCTAATATTAAGAAAGGAATATATTTTGCCTGGACTTTCCCTTGATCAATAAAAGCATCTCGATATCCCCTCGCGTTTAAAATGTACTTTTCTAATTCACCAACTTCTTGAACTGTAGCTTTAACGACTTCTATCCCAGTTAGTGTTTCGTTTAAAGTTGTATTCATCCCTCCGAAGAATCCCCTTAGTCTCCATGAAATTGGAGCTATTTTTTTAACATAAGATCTCAACGAAATTAAAAATAATACAGCAAACACTAGTGGAGCTAATATTAGTTGAAGTGGAAAAAAGAATATTATATAAATTAAAGGGATTACCAAAGCAGTGAATGATTCGAATATTAAGGAGATCCCTGGACTAATAAGGAAATTAAGCATGCGGACATCATTAGTTGCTAGGGCCATCAATTCGCCAATTTGAATTTGCTCATGAAAAGATTGGCTCTTTCCTAAAAGATTAGAATAGAATTCCCTCCTACAGTCTCTTTCCATCCTATGAGCTATAATTTCTCTTAGTGCAAAGCTTACCATTCTCAAAATTGGTGAAAAAATGCTCAATATTAAGATAATAATCGTGTAATATACCAATGAAGAGGTCTTACCAAAATATAAATCGTTTATGGCATTACCGATAAGAACAGAAGTAATAGAAGTTAAGTTGGAAGTCAAAATTGTTGTAAATAACACAATTATAACATAGAACTTATTAGATTTAAAAAGAATATGCGAGAAAATCCAATTCCGTGAACCTTTGTGGCGAGCTTTTTCAAAAGGATCTTTTCCTGGTGAAAACTCAACAATACGTTTTTGAATAGTATTGTTTTTACTATTTTTCATCGATAACTATTGCCTTATTTAATAAAAAAAAGTTTCTCAAATTATTTTATTTGAAATATTTGATGATTAATAGAGTTTTATGTTATAAATTAAGAAATTAAAGTATAATAAATAAGAATAAATCCAATTAAGGGGGATAATTCCTCTTAGTACTAATAAGGGTTGTAGTTGCTTCAATCCACTGATTTAAATTATTATCAGTTCTAAAGATAGTAACGATTTTATCTAGATCTTCTAATTTATTAAATTTACATTCAACCATTAAATCCCATCCACCATAGATTGGTGTAGTATAAGTTATTTCCCAATCTTCATTAGGATTGGAAGATTTTAGACCTTTTAGTTTTTCTTTGACTTTCCATTGAGTCCCAATGATTTTCAATCGAATTAATATATAGCCGCGATAATAAATTAATTTGACACCTAAATATACGTATAATTTTTCTTTTCTTCCCGTTTTTCGGATGCTATAATAAATTGTGATATATTTTTAAGTATTTTTCAAGATCTCTATTAATGATAGAATAGTTGTAAGAATAATTCATATTTAGGTTTACTTGTTGTTATTAAAGAATCTTTTACCAATATACTTCTTTTAAAGTCTTATGATATTCATTTAAAGATTTTATTTCTACTTTCTTTTTTCTAACATTTTCTATCGCATCTACTACGGCTTTAGCAAGTTGTAGATTAACTATCACAGGAATATTATAATCTACAGCCATTCTTCTTATTTTGTATTCATCTTCAATGATAGTTCTAAATTCTTCTTCCACTGTTGTTGGCATAGGGATATTGATTACCATATCTATATGCCCTTCTTGCAAGCACGCCATTATGTTGGGTTCTTTTCCAAATTCATGAACTTTATATAATTTTACCGATTCGATTCCACTTTTATTTAGGGCAATAGCAGTATCTTCTGTGGCAAAAATGCTAAAACCTAGACTTTTCAATTTTTTAGCAAGTGGAATCACTTGTTTCTTCAATTCCTCTCCTCCTACAGAAACTAAAACATTCCCTCCTTCAACGGGAATATACATTTCTGTAGCTTCTAAAGCTTTTATTAGAGCATCCTGGAAATCCTCTCCAATAATTCCGATTTCACCCGTTGACGCCATTTCGACACCAAGTCTGAAATCCGCCTTATCTAACCTCATAAAGGAAAACATTGGTGCTTTAATCCCAACATAGTTTCCATAAGGAAGGTTAAGGAGTCTTTCAGGAATTTTATTACCCATTATTACCTCAGCCGCTAATCTCATTAGGTTAATCCCTCTAGTTTTTGACACATAGGGCATGCTACGGCTTGAGCGTAAATTACATTCAATCACAAAAACATTTCCATTCTTTACTAAATATTGGACATTAAAAGGTCCATGTATTTTAAGTGCTAAAGCAATCTGTTTAGTATAGTTTTCAATTATATCTATAACATTTTTAGGAACTGTTTGAGGTGGAATTGCCATAGTGGCATCTCCACTGTGAATTCCCGCATTTTCTATATGTTCAACAATAGCGCCTATCAATACATTATCACCATCAGATATACCATCACATTCAATTTCTCTAGCATCTGTAAAAAACTTAGTTATTACTATAGGATATTCACTCGAAACTGATGCTGCGAGATCAAGAGTATCTCTGAGCGTTTTTTCATCATAGGATACTCTCATTGCGGCACCACTTAATACATATGAAGGTCTAACTAATACAGGATAACCAACTTTTCTAGCAAAATTAAAAGCCTCTTCTTTATTGATTAAGGCATTCCATTCAGGTTGTTTTATATTTAGTTGATCTAATAATGAACTAAATTTACTTCTATTTTCTGCCATATCTATTCTTGTTCCATGAGTTCCAAGTATTTTAAGACTAGTTTTTCTGAAAAATTCTGAGTATTTTGAAATTTTTGCTGCTAAATTATTTGATATCTGTCCTCCTGCTGAAACAACTATCCCTTCTGCTTTTTCGAGTTCACATATATCAAGTACTCTCTCACCAGAGATTTCTTCAAAATATAATTTATCTGAGATATCATAATCGGTTGAAACTGTCTCAGGGTTGTAATTGATCATAATAGCTTGATCAACTCCTAATTTTTTTAAACCCCATAAACAATTAACAGAGCCCCAATCGAACTCAACAGAAGCCCCTATTCGGTATGTGCCAGAGCCTAGCACAATTACTTTTCTCAGATTTAAATTATTCTCTTGCTCAAAATCAATATCGTGTTCAGAAGCACTATAGGTAAGATATAAGTAATTAGTTACTGCTGGCCATTCAGCGGCTAAAGTATCAATTCTTTTTACATATGGATGAATTCCTAATTTTTTTCTCATTTGTCTTATAAAAATTGTATCGACGCCCATAATCTTACCAACCTGTCCATCAGAGAATCCAAATCTTTTTGCTCTTTCTAACCAATAACTTTTTTCAAGATCTTTAGATTCTAATAAATCAAGATGCTCGAGGTTACCTTCGATATCAATAATATTTTTTAGCTTATGTAAAAACCATTTATCAATTCTGGAAAGGCGATATATTTCATCTAAAGAAATTCCTCTTTTTATTGCCTCAGCAATTCTGAACACCCTTAAATCCGTTGGATTTCTTAAAGCATATTTAAGTTCGTTTAAATCTTCAATAGGATCTAGATCATTCGCCACAAAACCCTTCATACCAATATCAAGCATTCGAATAGCTTTCTGAATAACTTCTTCAAAAGTTCTGCCAATTGCCATTACTTCTCCAACAGATTTCATTTGACTCCCTAAACGACGGTCCACTTTTTGAAATTTTGTGAGATCCCATCTAGGAATCTTAAGTACTAAATAATCTAATGCTGGTTCGAAACAAGCTGTTGTAATTCCAGTGATTTTGTTCTTTAATTCCGGTAATGTGTATCCTACTGCTAGTTTTGCTGCTATATATGCTAATGGGTATCCAGTAGCTTTAGAAGCAAGTGCTGATGATCTTGAAAGCCGAGCATTTACTTCTATTGCACGAAACTCTTTTGAAAATGGATCTAATCCATATTGAATGTTACATTCCCCTATAATACCAAGGTTTCGAATAACCCGAATGGAAGCGGATCTAAGCATTTGATATTCCTCATTTGTAAGAGTTTGGCTAGGACTTACAACAAGCGATTCTCCTGTATGAATGCCAACGGGATCAAAGTTTTCCATGTTACAGTTAATAAAACAGTTATCTTCAGAATCTCGTACAACTTCATATTCAATTTCTTTCCAACCCCATATACTCTCTTCAATTAGAATCTGATTTATTCTTGATTGAGCTAAACCTTTCTTTGCCATTCTTTCGAAATCTTTCATATTATTAACTATACCTGATCCTCTTCCACCTAAAGTATATGCTACTCGTATCATACATGGAAATCTAATCTCTTTAACAGCTTTTAACGCCTCAGGATAAGAATTTACAGCATAACTTTTACATACCTTAACATTAGATTCTTCCATTGCTTTAATAAACAAATCACGATCTTCTGTTGCTTCAATGGCTTCTATTGGAGTTCCTAACACTCTCAATTTATACTTTTCTAATATACCTTCTTCATTTAATTCAACACCAACATTTAAAGCAGTTTGACCCCCAAAAGATAATAAAATACCGTCAGGTTTCTCCTTTTTAATGACTTCTTCTACATATTTAACATTTATCGGTAATAAATAAACGTGATCTGATAATTGAGGGTCAGTTTGAATTGTAGCTATATTAGGGTTAATTAAAATTGTTTCAATTCCTTCTTCTTTTAAGGCTTTCAGAACTTGAGACCCACTATAATCAAATTCACCTGCCTGTCCGATGCGAATACCACCAGATCCAAGCACCAATGCTTTTTTTATACTCTTATCTAGTGGCAATTTTATTTCAACTCCATTACTTCCATAAATTTATCAAATAAATATAAGGAATCTAGAGGACCGGGACAAGCTTCGGGATGGAATTGTACAGCAAAAACAGGTTTATTTTCATGAATTAATCCTTCATTAGATTGATCATCAATATTTCTTAAGAATTCCTTAAAACCGCCTATTTCAAAATCTTTCACACAAAAACCATGATTTTGAGAGGTAATATAACAGTGATTAGTTTCAGTATTTATAACCGTTTTATTTCCTCCTCTATGCCCATATTTTAATTTATAAGAAGTCCCTCCTGCAGCTAAGCCAATGATTTGATTTCCTAAGCAAATTCCGAAAGTTGGAATATTGTTCTTAATCAAATTTCTACAAACTTCAATAGCCCCTTTATACATTGCAGGATCTCCAGGGCCATTTGAAATAAAGACTCCGTTTGGGTTGTATTCCATAATTTGCTCATATGAATGGTTATACGGCACAACTATAATTTCTAATCTTCTTTTTGCAAAATTCCGTAATATATTTAATTTAACTCCCATATCTAAGATAATTACTTTTCCAATTGGGTTAGGCTGTCTATAAATTTTTACTTCTTTTGTTGAGACTTCACTAGCTAACTGTCTTAGGTTGGGATCTTCTGCTTTTTTAACTTCTTCTTTTAATTGATCAATATTAGGTTCTTCTCCTGAGTTAAATACAGAAAGCAATCCTACTTGAACACCCTCTTCTCTCAAAATTTTTGTTATTGCTCTGGTATCTACCCATTCAATTCCAGGTATATCTTGTTCTCGAAGAAATTTATCTAAGGTTTTTGTACTTTCATAATGACTAGGTTGTTTACAACATTCATTTACTATAAAACCAGTAACCTTTATCGAATCTGATTCAAAATGTTTAAAAATACCGTATTTATCTTTTTCCCAAGGAGGAACACCATAATTTCCAACAAGAGGGTGTGTCATTGTTACTACTTGACCTTGATATGAAGGATCCGTTAAAGTTTCATTATAACCCGCACCCGTCATTGTATTAAATACTAATTCTCCACTAACTTGTTTCGTTGCTCCG
The DNA here is from genome assembly GCA_029856085.1 of Promethearchaeia archaeon. Classification (GTDB taxonomy): domain Archaea; phylum Asgardarchaeota; class Lokiarchaeia; order Sigyniarchaeales; family SOKP01; genus Loki-b32. The sequence continues at coordinate 15,812 of JAHQWI010000125.1, forward strand.
AACCCTATCCCTTGAAAATAACGACCATCTTGAAACATTAAAATTGCTGGTCTTTCCTTCTTATACAACATTTACAAAATTGTTATAAGCTTCTCACTCATCCTTAAAACATAAATAAATAATTATGTCTTTTAAGATTGTTTATTAACGAGTTAAATAAACTCTAATTTTAAAGTTAATTTTTAATTAACGGTGTTAAATTACTATAAAATATATTAAGGTTTACTTTTAATTGAATAGAATTTAACTATTTCTCAATATCTAAATTAAGAATAAATTGTTCATGAGTTTTTCTAATGGATTCTAAGATTGGCTTAAAATTAATATTATCAAAGCCGTTCCACCATGAATAGCTCCCCATGTTGATTTCCTCTAAATCTTTTGAGTTTTGTGTAATTATTACTCCATTGTCTAGAAGAAAAGAAGGATCTATAATGTCCTTATCACCTTCTTCAAGTTTTTTTATATTTTGAAGCATGCACTCAAGTAAATCATCATAAATTAGAAGCGGGATATATTTTATTATCTTATTATCTAAACCATTCAATAAGCTAACTCGATCATTTTTTTCTGTTATAAAGCCTATGTTTGAGAGATCGTAAATTTCAATATCTATTAACTCAGGATGATATTCCGTTTCTCTAGATTTTTTAAGTCTTCTATAATATGTAGCTTCTTTTACTTTATACATTTTCATATTTTCTTGCTTTCCTTCTATGTCAACAAGAATTGAGTTTTGTTCAAATCGTTTCCTACTTATATCTGAAATTAATTGACAATAATCTATTGCAGCGTCTATGAGATCGTCTTCAAGTATTTTTGCTTTAACGATAGTGTGTAAATAAGCTCTCAAAAAAGCAGAGAAATCTTCTTCTAAAGTGGGTAGATTTCCATGAAGATACTTTGTGAATCCCCACCATTTTGATACTCGTTCTTGGGAAAGAGATAAGAAGAATTCCTCGCGAGAACGAACCTCAGTAAAATATAATAATTTTTCAAATCCAAATTTAAGAAATTGAAGAGGATCGATTATAGCTGTAAGATCCTCGGTTATTGGAAATGAAATCGGTTCTCTAGGTCGTATTAAAACTGATCCTTCACCATTGAATACTCGATCAACTCTCATTGGTTGGGGCATAATTGGATTGGCCCCTATAGAACTGATTAGGTTAGCCAAATTTGGTTTATTTATGTTGGAATAATCCGGAGGGAAAATATCAATAAAAAAGAAAAAGGGAGCTGCGTCAAACTTATAGGTTTTAAATTTGTTAATAGGTTTTATAGTGATCACCGGCAAATAACAAGTGTAAATATACGAGATATTTAGTGAAAAACTTAATATTATCTTAAGTTTGTGATTTTATCTCATGAATGTCAAGAAAGGTTTACACTTCATAAAATAATGAAAAAGTATTTTAAAAAAAAAATGAATTAATATTAAATACCCTTTAAAGGGGATAATTGGTGATAAAACTATTAATCTTAATGAAGAAATTGAAAAACTTTTATTAGAGCAGGGGGCTGTGAGTGTAGGATTTTCGACAAAGAAAACACTTGAAGGAGGACCCCCTACTACGGATATGACTTATATACTTCCGGAAGCAGAAACTGCAATCTGTTTTGCAGTTCCGTTGGAGAAGTCAAAAATACGTCCTTATTTGGGAAAAGAACACCCTAGGGGGCGTTTTGATCATGTAATTGATAATGGAGATGTATACTTAAAGGCATATAAATATGCAAAAGTTGCTGCTGATTTTTTAGAGGAAAAGGGATATAAATCTGCTCCAGTCATTAACAACTTCAAATATCGTGAAGATGTACCTGATTGGCGAACGAAATTACCACCACTTCTTGCTCTTAGATTGGTTGCAGCCCGTTCAGGTGTTGGATCTATAGGTTGGTCAGGTAACATTCTAGTAAAAGGATATGGAGCTGCTGTTTTATTGGGTGCGCTCGTAACTTCTGCAAAATTAGAACCCACAGATCCTATCCCACCCGAAGAATCACCATGTGATAAATGTAAGCTCTGTGTAAGTGTCTGCGCATTTAGGATGTTTGATAAAAAAGAAGAGGATTCATACGCTCTTGGAGGATATACCTTTTCATTTTCAAAACGAAATAATGTATCTCGGTGTTATGCCGTTTGTGGAGGGCTTTCAGGTTTGGATAAAACACGTAAATGGTCTACATGGTCTCCTGGTCGAACACCTTATCCGGAAACAGAAGAAGATGCGGATCGAACTTTTGCCCACCTATTCACCCATCCTGTAAAAGAATTACGTATTGTAGGGGAGGAGGGGAGTTATGCTGAGTCTAAATTAATGCACGATAAAATCGCTCAAGAATATATCTCATCAGGGGATATTGCATCAAATACATTTACAGAAAATTTCATTCTAACATGTGGAAACTGCCAATTGATTTGCTCGGGCGATCAAGATGAGACTGCTGAAAATTATCGTATATTAACAAATTCGGGTTGTGTTGTGACCAAACAAAATGGTGATAACTTAATCTTGTCTAAGGAAGAAGCAGATGAACTTGAAAAAGCTGGAGAAATTGCTAATCCATATGTAGAAACTTCTGAAAGACGCCAATATGTCGAAAAAATAGTCACGGATATCTTTAAGAGACTTAGAAAGGAACAATCAGATGCTCCTTTCTAGGAAATATAAGATGTACATGACTTTAAATTACGAGAAATATAACAATTTTCTGATATTTTAGTATTTTATCCAGAAAATTTCTCTTTTTTATTATTTTGACAGTCGACAAACCTATAAAAAAAAATAGAAAGAATTAAGCTTTAATGTACTACTTTTCCTTTGACTTAATAAAATCCTTATCCTTTTTAATAAAGTAAAACCATGTGTTTCGAGACATTAAACAATAATCTTCTTTGCCAATCTTTTCAAGGAGTTTAATTCTCATCTTTCTTGCTTCAATATTTTCTGGATCTGCTTGAATTAAGACATCTAAGACTTCTAATGCTAACTGTGCTTGATCTTGTTCTAAGAGCTCTTTTGACCTTTTTAAAATTTTTTCAGAGCCTTCTATAAGCTTGTATATTTCACCCATAACTTCTTTTTCTGGTCTCGGTAAGAGGTGAGCAGGATTTCCATCAAAATAACCGTGATACCAGCGATAAACATTAAACGCAAAAAATTCTGGTCTTGAATAGCTTGTTTGAAGAAAGGGACTTTTTTTTAAGTGTTCAGGTATCTTTACTTCGTGGATCATTTCAGTTATGTGTGTTCCCTTGTTGATATGATCAACTACTTGATCATGTAAAGAGCGAATGACTTCAATATGATCATTTATAGCTCTCATAGCGTTTTCCCCTTTAATAAATGTCCCACCTCCACCATAAAAAATATATTCCGGCTTTAATTCCCTTATTCTTTCTAACTCTTTTGCCCAATCCAATGCAAAGCGGGTTGGTTTCCAAGGATTACCTATATTGGGAAAACTTCCAATCATCAAATCTCCGATGAAAGCAGCGTTGAGTTCGGGTACATATACCCATACCGCATCGTCAGTTTCTGCTCTTGCTGTATGAAGTTCAAAGGTTTTATCTCCTAGTTTGATTGTCATATCCCCCAAAAATGTTTTAGTGGGATACACAAATTCTGGAGTTCTAACAATTTCCGGAAAATTGAATTGTTGAGCATCCTTTCTGGCTTTATATTGGGCTAACATCTGATATTTATCTAACCGATCTGGTAAGTACTTACTTGAAATAACCTCAGGGTTATCATCCATGAGGACATTGGCGCCTAGTACGTGATCTAGGTGCCCATGCGTGAATATTATATACTTTATTTTATCTTTGATTCGTTCTCTAACTTTCTTAGCCCAACGTCTAGCTAATAATGTATCAATTAATACAACCCCTTCAGTTGTCTGAATCCAACCACAACTTGAGAGTGGGGCAGAAGCAGTAAACACATCTTTAATTGGATTATCAAAAGTCACTTCAAAGGAAAGTACATTTACGGGTTTCACGTTTTCAGATTGATTTTTATTCTCTTTTGACATAATATTAAACCGTTAGTTTTAATAAAATAAATAGAAGAAAAAAAAGATAAAAATTATTTCATATCCACAAATTTTCCGCTTCTAAACAAATCACATGGTTTAAGGTATTCCCTACCCATTTTTTCAGAGAATTCTTCTAATAATTTAACGAGTCCTTCCCAATTTTTGATTCCATATTCAAAAGGTCCGGGAGCATTCATACCTGCCACATTTGCATCATCAATTATTTTCCATCCAGATGCAATACCTTCTTCTAAAATCCTACATCCTTCATTCAAGCTAATAGCTAGGAAAACTCCGGGATTTACTAATCCTGCTTTTTCAATTTTAGAGAAGTCAGGTTGTGGTCGTCCTTTAGTCCAATCATAGAAACCTTGTCCTGATTTTCTACCATGTTTTCCTTCTTTAAACATCTTAGTGATAACTTTTCCAGGTCTGAAGTCTTCATGTAAAGTATCAGCATAATAGTTGCGTACATGAAATCCTGTATCAATTCCAGTATAGTCTGAAAGAACTAGTGGAGACATTGGACCACGACTTCCAAAATCAGCATCTAAAGATTCAAAAGGAATTCCCTTTTCTAAGCAAGTATCAAGTAGATAATTCATATAGATACCACCTGGAGCATTTAACCTGTTTACAATAAATCCTGGTCGATCTTTCAAAACTTTAGCTACATATCTGTCTCCTCTAAGGCAAGGCAGACTTTTACTTACATTTACGCCAATTTCCATCGATTCCTCAGAAGATTTTTCACCAGCAATGACTTCTACTAACCGCATTAAAGGCGCAGGATTGAAGAAATGAATACCAATACATTTATCTTCTCGTTTAGTAGCAGATGCCATTTCAGTTATTGACATTGTTGATGTGTTTGAAGCAATTACAGCATGAGGTGGAGCATTTTCATCACAAATCTTGAATAACTTTTTCTTCACATCCATATCCTCCACGACTGCTTCTATAATCAAATCAGCATCCTTTACAGCAGAAGCTAAATCTAAACTTGTCTTCATGCGTGCTAAATTTTCTGCTGCATTTAATACTCCTTTAGATTCAAGCTTTTTTAACCCACCTTCAATGCTAGCTGCTGCTTTATCAATGACTTCCTGAGAAATATCAACAAGAGTTGTATTGTATCCTGCCATTAATGAGATTTGGGCAATTCCATTACCCATTAAACCAACACCTATTACTACAATATTTTTAACATTTACCATCTTATTTTAACACCCTCATATTAAATTACATTTAAATTAAAACAAATAAAAAAAAAATAAAAAATTAATATTTTGCTTACTTTAAATATCCATAAGCTTTTTTAAGGCGCTTTTCTGCGTCACCTACAATGTCATCAACAATATTCTTCACATTTTCTAAACTGGCTATAACTCCAATACTTTGGCCTAATAGTACAGCTCCAGAATTAACATCTCCTAAATATGCTGCCTCATACGCCTTTCCTTCAGTTATTATATCCTCTATGGACATTTCTTTTTCTTCAGCCATTTTTGATTCTTTATCCGCTACAAGTCCATGATGTAATGAATATTCATTCTTCCATAAGCGTATTGGTCCTAAAGCACCTGTTACTAATATAGTGTCTTGAGCTTTAGCTGGTGGGACAACGCTTTTATATTCTTGGCTAAACTCACTATCATTCGAAGCAATAAATCTTGAACCCATTGCTACAGCTCCAGCTCCCATAGCTAAAGCAGCAGCAAGACCTTCACCAGTTGCAAATCCTCCACATGCTACGATTGGAAAGTCTGGATGTTTTTGCATGACCTGTTGTAATAAAACTAAAGTGCTGACTTTCTCATAAGATTGATGACCTCCTCCTTCACCACCAGTAACAACTAATCCATCGACATTTGAAGCAACACACTTATCAGCAAGCCATAAAGCAGGGGCTACGTGAAAGTGTTTTATTTGCGATCCACTTTCTTTCAATTTTTGATAGTCTTTTGATTGTGGTAATGTTTTTGAGGATCCTGCACTCGTAATAGCATAAACACATTGTTCTTTTACTCTTTGATTTTCCATTATGAATTTAGGAATCTTTGTAACTAGAGCTGCAGCATCAACTTCCCTTCGAGAAGTCCTTATATTAAAACCAAATGGTTTATCTGTATGTTCAACCACTTTCAACATATTTTCTTTCATTATATCAATGGGATTTCTTTTGTTCTGATAGTCACTTATTAAAGCGCTATGACTTAATACACCAAGACCACCCGCTTCTGAAACTGCGATTGTCAACTCGGTCGTATAGAAAGGCCCCATTGGAGCGGCGATAAGAGGATGTTTAATCCCCAACATTTTAGTTATATTCGTTTCTAATACCATTTTATCCTCACGTTTAACTTTTTAATATTAACTAAAATAATGAAGAAAATATAATAAAGTTAGAGATTTTCTGTTGATACTTTACTTCCGTAAGTTTTAATCTATCCCTTCATTTTTCAATTTTAAATAAATAGAGTATTATTTCAAGTGAATACTATTAATACATTAAAAATTGTTATTTATGGAGTTGGTGGAATTGGTGCTACCCTTGGAGGGTGGTTAACGCAAGGTTATGACAATGTCTACTTATTAGCTCGGGGTGAAAATGCAAAAGCTCTAAAAACTAATGGTCTAATTCTTTATGAAAGAGAAAACAAAAATCCACCACCTATATCAGTTAAAGTAATCGAAGACCTAAATGAACTTACTAATATTGATGTGGTAGTAATCACCGTTAAAAATTATGATTTAAAAGAAGTTGCCAAGGATATTTCCAAGAAATTAGGAGATAAACCAATTATCGTAGGATTACAAAATGGTTTTGAGAATCAGCATGTTTTACCAAAATATTTTACCAAAATTATTTATGGTGTCGTTGTACAGTCAGGTTGGCGAGATAAACCTGGAGTCTTTGGAACTAGAGGTAAAGGACACTTAACCCTTGGAACCCCCAATAATGAAAATCAGGAAATTGTTGAAAAAATTGTTGAAATTCTCAATAACGGAATCCCATCAAGAATGACAGAAAGATTTCAGGATGCTGCTCACTCGAAATTGATTTTAAACCTTTCAAATTCAACTTTCACATTAATTAGCCCAGATCTTAAAGACGATGATGCAATATTTATGCTTTGGAATATTTTTTTGAACGTATATCTCGAAGGAGTAGAAGTTGTAAAAGCTGCAGGATATAAGGAATATGAGTTAAAAGGATTACCATCTTGGAAAGTCATGGAATTAAGTAAAAATCTCGATAAAACAACTGCTATTAACAATTTTAGGCGAAACCTTAAATATTCATGGTTGAATAGCATGGCTCAAGATATGATACATCGCCAGAAAAATCAATCTGAGCTTGAATCATTAACCGGATATCTTGTGAAATTAGCTGATTCATTAAACATTAATATACCCTATAATAGAGTAATCTATGAGCTTAGCAAACAACAGTTTGAAAAGAAACCTTATCAACCTTTACCAGTTGAGACTGTGTGGGAAGTAATCAACAAAAATCTAAATAAGGATTAGAAATTAATATTAATTACTAAAAATTCCATTTTATAAAATTAAATAAGGAGATTTAAAGATGAATGAAATTAAAGGTACTCGAATTTTGGGAGCCCCTAATGCCGGGTTTACTAATCCTTTAAAGGATGTTCATACTGCTCGATTACCAATAGCAGGATGTGCGTGGGTAGAAACCACTGAGGGTGTTGTACTTATTGATACAATAGCGAGAGTTGATGTAGGAAAGGAAGTATTCAAAAAAATTAAAGGCACAATTAAATATATTATATATACTCATGGCCACGGTGATCACGTAGGCGGTGCAGCTGCTTACTTAAAAGATAATCCGGAAATTATAGCAAGTAAATATTTACCAGATCGATTAGATAAATATAAAATGCTTGCTCCTCACAGAGCCCATATCACAGCGGTGCAATTCAATGTTCCGGAAATTGTTAGAGTTCCAGAATTTGTATATCCCACTAAAACATTTTTGGGGGATATGACAATCAAACTAGGAGATAAAACATTTGAGCTTCATGCTGTTCGAGCAGAAACGGATGATGCGGTATGGGTGTATGTTCCCGAACTTAAGGCAGTGTTTATAGGAGATCTTATAATAGCAGGTTTACCAAATATAGGTAATCCGTGGAAACCTACTCGTTTCGCATTGGATTGGGCAAGAGCTTTGGAAGATGTAAGAGCCCTTAATCCTGAGCATGTGTTTTGTAATGGCGCGGGTTATTATTATAAAGGAGAGAAAGCACGTAAAATTTTAGATTATAACATTGATGCAATACATTCACTTCATGACCAGGTTGTCGAACACATCAATAAAGGAACACATATAACTGAAATGATTCATAAAGTTAAACTTCCAGATCACCTTGCGAAAAACCCTTATTTAAGACCATTATATTCTAGAACAGAATTCTTCGTGTTTAACGTGTATCGTTGGTATCATGGCTATTTTGATGATAACATTTCCCACCTCTTACCAAGACCAGAAAAGGAGGTCATGGGGGAACTTTACAAGCTTATAGGAGACTCTGAAAAAATTTTAAAGAGAGCAAAAGACCTCTTAGATCAAGATCAAGCACAATTAGCATTAGAAGTCTTAGATGTTTTAATTCAAGCAGATCCAGAAAATATTGAAGCGCGGAAATTACGTATTGAATTATTAAAAATCCTGGCTGCTGAAGATTATTGTCTAATGTCTCGTAATGCTTGGGTTTATTTTATAAATAAGGATAAGGAATTCATAGATTCAAAAAAATAACTAATATGATATGACATGATGGAATTAAGTTCTAAAGAATATTACGATCGAGTTTTAGGATCCTGGATAGGAAGAGTCGCGGGAGATTTTGTAGGTGTGCCAGTTGAGTTACGATCTTACGAAGATATTTTGAATAATTATGGTGATATAACAGATTATCCGGAACCTATAAATTTAAGTCATGTAAATGATGATGAAATGTATGAAATTGTTGCTTTGATTGCGTTAGAAAAATATGGTATTAATTTAACCTCACAACAAATTGCTCAAGAATGGATAAACCTTCTTAGTAGAGAAGATAATATATTCACTGCCGAAAAAATTGCATATAATAATCTTAAAGCCGGGATATTGCCACCTAAATCCGGTGTTCTTAACAATTTCTATTATGACTTCATAGGAGCTCAGATGCGAGCAGATATTTGGGGTCAGATAACTCCAGGATGCCCAGAAATAGCCAAAAAATATGCACAAATGGACGGTTCTATTTCTCATGCGGGAGTGGGGATAGAAGGTGAGATTTTTCTTGCTGTTTTAATCTCTCAAGCCTTCTTTGAGTCAGACATAAGGAAGAACATTAATACTGCAATCAAACACCTCCCACCCGAAAAGGATAGTTTATATACTCAGACTGTAATGAAGGCGATTGAAATCTTTGAGAATAATCCTACCGATTTTAGAACCGCAAGGCAAATTTTAATAAAGGAATATTGGATTGAAGAGTTGGTAAGCAAGGTTCTTAATTCTTCTTCAGTTTTTCCTATAGAAAGAAGTATTTTGCTAAATACTCGCTTAGGAGGAGTTCATACATTACCAAATATCGGAATAATAATACTATCACTTCTATATGGTGCTCAAGATAAACAAGATCCCTTTGGACGATCTATATGTATCGCTGCGATGATGGGCTACGATACTGATTGTAATTGTGGAAATATTGGAGCACTCATGGGCGTTGAACTTGGAGCCAACAAAATTCCAGCAAAATGGAAGGATCCTTTACAAGATACTTTTTCTACATTTGTAAAAGGTCATGAAAAATGGAAAATTTCAGAATTAAGCCAGAGAATAGCCAATATTGGAGAAAAAGTAATAAAGGAAAAAGCAAAAAATCAAATTAAAATAATTTAGTAATTTGATTAATCTCTGCTTCAGTTGTAAAATGTAATTCAGCTGCTCATGCAAGTATCAATGTTTATTTTATCTTAGAATTTTATATTTTCTTCGAAAAAAAATGAAGTTAAATCTTTTCATTTTGAAATTCTACAAAATTTTTTAAACAAATTGCATTTTAGATTGGTAATTATAAAAAAAAAGGATAATAATGATTCAAACAAAATTCCAAGAGATAATTGGGACGAAGCATCCAATTATACAAGCAGGGATGGGACCATACGCGACCACAAAGTTATGTATCGCAGTAGCGAAAGAAGGTGGGCTAGGTTTGATCTCAACAATTGGCATGGCCGGTCCTGATGTGAATTTTATACCTGAGAAAGATCGAAAACTTGATTTTGGAGTTGGTGGCACCCCCAAAAATGTTCTCAAACAGACGATAAGATATGTTTATGAAAAACTCAAGGATTATCCCGAAGCAAAATTTGGTGTTAATATACCAATTGCTAAAGAATTCACTATGGTGTCAAAACAATTTATGAAAGCCGTTATTGAGATTTTTGAAGAAACACCAGAAGTGAAGAATCAGTTAAATGTGATGGTGACATCCGCTGGAGATCCGCTTCCTTGGGCTATAGATGCGAGAGAAAAGGGATCTAAAAGGTCATTTCTTGAAGTCAAGAAGGAATTGCCTTCAGTAATTTGGTGCCAAGTGTGCCCAAATGTGAGAGGGGCAAAAAGAGCCGAGAGATCTGGTGTAGATATTATCATCGCTTCAGGGAGGGAAGGAGGAGCGCACTGTGCTTGGAGAGACACGTCTTCTATGGTTCTACTCCCAGAGGTAGTTAGAACTGTCAATTTACCTGTTGTTGGTGCTGGAGGTTTTGCTGATGGTGCATCTTTAGCTGCAGCACTCGCTTTAGGAGCTATAGGAATTCAAATGGGCACACGGTTCATTGCTACTCAAGAGGGTGATTTTGAACAAATGTGGAAAGAGCAACTAGTAAAAGCCACTGAATTTGACACAATTGTTGGAAGAGGAATATTTGGTCCTATGAGATTCTTAATAAATCCAGCGTCTCTTGAGGTTGTAGATGAAACAATTAAGGGTGCTTCAGATCTTTACCGTGGAAAACCTTGTCCATCAACTGATGAAATTCGTATCTTAGAAGAGCGAGGATTCAGGAAACTAGTAGATGAGGATGAAAATAAAAGTCTTATGAACGCAGGTGTTGTCACCGGTAGAATTCACTCAATACCAACAGTCCATGATTTAATTCAAAGTATAATGACTGAGGCAGAAGAAATTATTTTAAACTTGCCAAATAAAGTAAAAAAAGTAGAAAATGTTATAATAGAGTGATTAAAAATGAAAGAATTAAAGGAATGTGTAGTTATTGATACCATTAGGGCCCCAGTTGGAAAATCGGGCCGAGCACAAATGAAAAAACTTGGAGGAGTATATCGAGAATGTTCAGCTCAAGATTTATTAGTCACTGTTTTAAGATCCATAGTCGATAGAACAAAAGAGAAGTGTCCGGATTTTGATCCAAAGGAGATTGAGGATTGTCATGTGGGTTGTTTATCCCAACTGGGAGAGCAAGGCGGTAATATCGCAAGGATAGCATTATTACTAGCAGGATTACCCCAAGAAATAGCAGGAGCAACTGTAAACAGATACTGTAATGCTGGGCTTCAGGCCATAAATACAGTAGCAAATGCGATAAGAGTAGGTGATGGAGACATTTGCATAGCAGCGGGTGTAGAGTCAATGACACATTATGCGATGGGTTCAGATATGCAAATAACAAGAATGATCCCAAACTATCCAATGATAATGTCTCCAGCATGGGCTAATGAACCTTTGAGAAGTATCGTACCTCAAGGTGTTTCTTCAGAGATGATAAACGATAGGTTCGGATTTACACGGGAAGAATTGGATCAATTTGGTGTTTGGAGTCATCAAAAAGCTACTAAAGCAATGCGTAATGAAGAAGAGTATTTCAAACGTGTGGTACCAGTTACTTATCAGAAAAGATATACAGATGAAAATATGAAACCAATTAAAGATGAAAACACTGGAAAGCAAAAAGTTGAGGAGGTTACGATTACAAAAGACCAGACTGTGCGACCTGTTTATTTAGATGATCCAGAAAAAGGTTGGGAAATGATAAGTAACTTGAAACCGGTGTTCAGGGCTGCTGAAAAGGGTGGAAAAGTGACTGCAGGAAATTCTTCACAAATCGTTGATGGGGCAACAGCAACCTTGTTAATGTCCCGAGAGAAAGCAGATGAGCTTGGATTAAAACCAATGGCAAGAATACTTTCAACCGCTGTCGCTGGAGGGGACCCCATTATCATGTTATTGGCACCAATCCCTGCTATGAGAAAAGCATTAGATCGTGCAGATCTCACAGTGGATGATATGGATGTAATCGAACCTAATGAAGCTTTCGCAAGCCCATGTTTGGCATTTGCTAAAGATTTCGGATATGATTTTGATGATCCCAGAGTTAATCCTACCGGGGGTGCAATCGCTATAGGTCATCCTATCGGAGCAAGTGGAGGAATCTATTTTACTGAAATGGTGCACTATATGAAAAATTACAATAAAAAATATGGCGTTCAATTAATGTGTGGCGGCTTCGGTGTAGGTATTGCATCGGTAGTTGAAGCTCTTTAGTTATTTGAACCCAAAAATTAAATATTATTTTTTTCTCTAATTCTATTTTTAAGATCTACATAATAATAATATAATAAATAGAAAAGAAATAAAATAGAAATAAAAAAAAAATTTGTATTACTTATTTCTTTTTTGGCTTAAATATTATTGCTGGTTTTGCACTGATTGAATAAGAAAAACCCTGTGACTCTTGAATATCTCCATATTTTGCCTTTAATTCTTCTAGGGTTCCCGAATCAAGAGCACGCGCATAACAAGCTTCTACACATATTGGTTGTTTTCCAACATCAAATCGGTCAACACAATAATTACATTTTTGCATTCTAGCTTTCTCTTCTTCGATAAACTGAGGAGCAGAATATGGACAAACATCTTTACATAAGTGGCCTGCGCAATTAAGACATCTCTCAGCTTCCGCTATCGCTGCTTCTTCAGAGAATCCTAAGGCAACTTCTTTGAAATTAGAAACTCTTTCGGATGCTGATAGAAGAGGCATTGGTTGGCGTTCTTGTTCCTTTGTTTCTGGAGGTATATCTACTTTTATTTCATTTGCCTCGATAGTTGGTTTTGGTTTAACTCGAAGTACATCTCCTTGGAGATATCGATTTATAGTAGAAGCTACTTTTTGTCCACTGGCAATAGCATCTATTATACTTGCTACACCACTAAAACAATCTCCAGCTACAAAT
>JAHQWI010000126.1 GCA_029856085.1 Promethearchaeia archaeon
CAAATAATTAATAGAATAGCTGATTTCAGCGAATTTAAATATATAAAAGGTCGCACCTGTCAACGATCGCATTTACGCGATAAAAAATTTTAGGTATAATAGTGTAAAGGATTACACTTTCACAAGACAAAAATCCAGGGTGTTTGAAAGGTGCTTTAATTACTATTACTATAGACTAGGATATAAAAAACCCTATGAATTTAATTTTTAAAATTTAAATCATTTAAGCTCTCTTTTTTTGAGGTATATCTTAATAAAATGTATACATAAGAAAAGCACGGTTAAGGGTTATTAGAGAAGTAATTGGCATGATACTATTATGAGGAGAATGAAATAAATTTTTCCCCTAATTAATTCAAATACTGTTCATGCACATTCCAGAGAGTAGTCAGTTTACATGACATGAACAAATAAAAAAGTCACCTCATTGAGTTATCATGCTCAATTACTTGAGAGGTTACACAAAAATGAAGTCTAAAATAACGTAAGGGATTGGCAGTTTTGTAATTTGTGTGGAATTTAGATTTAAATAGGAATAGTAGTATAAGCTTTTATTCAAGAACTTAATTCAAGCTAACTCCCCTCAAGTTGAAATATACCCTTCTTATGGAAATAAAATATGGGAATTTAGTTTCATAATTATCAGAATTCAAGAAGACACGTTTGTAATTAACTTTAAATACTATGTAATCTCTTTAACTAAGAATTGATTTTTAAATTATTTGTTTAATTAAAATCTTAAGCCAAATTTATGTGTCTAAAATGACCGTTCAAAATATAAAAGAAGGAACATCTGAATTAGATGTATATCGGCAATTACAGCAAACTCTTGATGAAATGCCTATTGGATTCCCTCCAACAAAATCAGGTGTGGAAATTCGTTTACTTAAACGACTTTTTACCCCTGAAGAGGCCAAAATTGCGTCAAAGCTAAAATTTGCATGGAAGGATAAAGAATCCTTAGACAGTATTTACGAGCGATTGAAATCATTGGGGTATTCGAAAGAAGAATTAGAAAATCATTTGGATAATATGATTAGTAAAGGAGCGATAATGGGTAGAAAAGAAGGCGATAAAAAATTATACAGCCTTGCATTGTTAGTTATAGGAATATTCGAATTTCAAGTAAATAAATTAACGAAAGAATTTATTGAAGATTTGGGTCAGTATTTCGAAGAAGCATGGGGAATGGAAGCACAAAAAATACCTATTCCTCAAATGCGTACTATACCAATCGGGTTGGAAGTTGATCATGATATTGAAGTTGCTAATTTTGATAATATAAAACAGCTTTTTAACAACGTTGATGGACCATTTGTAATTATTGATTGTGTTTGTCGTCAACAACAGGAGATCTTAGGTAATCCATGTCATGCTACTTCACGATCAGAAGCATGCATGGGATTTGGTCATATGGCGAAATCATATATTGACGCAGGTTGGGGACGTGAAATTACTAGAGAAGAAGCTCTTGGAATTTTAAAAAAAAATGAAGAAGAGGGCTTGATTTTCCAACCTGGAAACTCACAGAAGGCTGATTTTGTATGTTCATGTTGTAGTTGTTGTTGTGGGGCATTGAGAAATTTAAAACAACTGCCAAATCCTGCAGATTTTGTAACCTCGAATTATTATGCAGAAATTAACCCCGACTTATGTACTGGTTGTGGAACTTGTATTGAGCGTTGCCCAATGGAGGCAATATCGCAGAAAGACGCTGTTTCTATAGTAAATCGAAGACGCTGTATAGGTTGCGGAAATTGTATTTATATTTGCCCAGATAATGCCATCCAGCTTAATAAAAAAGATAGACAACATGTACCACCAATAACAGGGACAGAATTGTATAATACTATCACTCAAGCGAGAGCTAAAATAAAAGCGAAAGAATTAAGAAGGCAACAAAGACAAGAGAGACGCGAATAAATAACTGTATCAATTTAAAATTTGATTCATTTTTTTTTGTTTAGAGTCGTATTTACCCCTTATCAAAAATTTCTTGAAATTTTGTTTTACACCAATTTTCATAAAATTAGTTACTTAAAACTGTTAGGACTGAAATCAGTAATCTTTTTCCCATTTGGATTTCTCTAAATTAAATATCACTTTTTCTTTTTTTATCTCCGTTCTACCCATAATTATAGATTTAATTTAGGTTCGAGTGTAGGTTTAAGCGGGATTACGGCGTAATCATAGCATAACTTAAATTTTTTTATTTTTCTTTTTTTTTTCAATCCGTTTTTTGAGTATGTCTAACTTTTTTTGATTTATTGGATTTCCATCAAGATCAATCCCCTTTAAATTTAATAGATGCTCCATTCCACTAATATGATTAATTTCATTATGTACAAGAGAAACCCACTCTAAATCTGCTAGCTGTTCTACTTCTTTAATCTCCTTAATCCTATTACAACCTAACTCTACGACCTTCAAATTACCTAACTCATTAAGCCCTTTAATCTCTAAAATGTTGTTATTATCAAGATATAAAACCTCTAAGTTTTTTAGACTTTCAAGCCCTTTTATTTCCGAAATGTGATTGTGGGCTAGTCTAAGGAACTTAAGATTCGTCAAATTATCCAATCCTTTTATCTCTGAAATTTTATTATGCTCAAGGTTCAAGATCTCTATTTTTGAAAGGTTTTCAAGTCCTTTTATCTCCTCTATTTTATTCCAACTAAGGTTTAACTCTCTTAATTCTGTTAGGTTTTCTAATCCTTTAATTTCTTTAATCCTATTACTTTCAAGGTCAAGATATTTAATGTGAGATAGATTTTCTAATCCCTTAATTTCCTCGATATCGTTGAGACAAAAGTAAATTCCATCAAGCTTTCTTAAGTTCTCCAAGTCGTCTGCTACTTCCGAAATTGATTTGATTTGATGTTGAGTAAGATCTATGAAAAATTCTTCAACACCGTCTCGCTCAGCCATATCTAAATAGGATCTTCTCCCCTCATAATCAATAAAATAGGTCTTTTCTCGATTTCTCATCTTCAAATTTATATATGAGCTTTATCTCTTTTAAATTTATGGGGAGATCCAGTGAAGTGATTTATAAAATCATTCGGGAAATCATTATAGTAATGTAATATACATAAATCATCTGTTTAGAAAATCTTAAGAATATGTAATTGAATAGGTTGAGAAATAGGGGTATGTTATTTTAAAATTTTGGGTGGATCAGAGCCCCGTCCCTGATGTGAAGCCAATAAGGGAAAGGAAATGATTCCTTTTCCCTTTTCTTCGACTTCGATGAGTTGATAAAAATATAGAATGTAATTTTAAAAATAAAAAAGGAAAAAAATAATTTACCTGAGTCGGTAAATAAAGTTATTAATAATTATTAACTCTCTTCTCTCTAACATTTTTTTGCTCATTTTTTTAACCTCTTTTTTGGTTTTTTCTTTTTTTGGTTTTGATTTTTTTTGCTTTTATTTGATTTTTAAAAAAATTTTATTTAAACTCCTAATATATTCCGTAATTCCTATATACTTGCTGGGACTTTAATCGCTCAATCGGATTTAGCTGTTCAATATATTTTGCGTTTAGATTTGACTTCTTAAATAACTTTGATAATCGAGATTTAACTGGTTTTTTATGAATCTCAGTTTTTCTAATTAGTTCAATTTTATCAGCGGTTTTCTCTACACAAGCTTCAGTTTTCGCGCACTCTAGCGCACTTATACAATTCAAATCTATTTGCTCTAATTGTTCCATTTTCTTTTCTCACTTTTTTTTTCTTTTTTTCTTTTTTTTTCTTAATTAATAGGAAGAATTACACCAATATATAGTTTTAATACACATACTTCAAGTGTAGTTTGTACTTCAGGTGTAGTTCAAATACCAAGATGAACAAGAAACTTTAAATAAGAGTTGGATTATACATTATTTGTGGAATTATTCATAAAACATAAGTAGTTTAGAGAAAAAACTTAGTGAAAATCTTATGAGTAGAGTATCAGAATTAAACTTACCACCAGAAGAGATTTACAGGAAGATATGGGGTACACGAAAAAATGTTGAACATATTATACTTTGGCTCTTAAAAAACAATGAAGTTGTTGAATGGGCGGATTTTTTAGAAGAGCCTATTAGTATTCCTCAATCTACCTTATCAAATTATTTAAAATCATTATTTCTTGATGGATATATTGAAAAGGTAAGAAGGGGAGAGTATAGGATAACAGCTAAGGGCGAGGATAGGTTCAATGAATTATCAAAAGCAAAAGAAGGAAAGAGAAAATTGAACTATCCTCCTAAGGCGATTGGCGAAAAAAGATACTATGACCATATTATTCTGTGGATGACGTATAATAATAATTATCTGAAATGGTCAGATTTTCTAGATGATAAAGCTCCTATTTTTATTAACCAATCTGCGTTATCTAAGAACATAAACATTTTATTGAAAAAGGAGCTGGTAAGAAAAAACGATAACAAGGAGTATAAAATTACTCAAGCGGGGAAAGCTGAATATGCTAGAATCCTAAAATTATATGATTTAGATAGGCAATCAATTCTTAATGAAGAGAGTAAGAGGATTGAAGAGATTACAAGAAAGACAATAAGATTTCTCGAGAAATATGACATTGTAAATTCTGATATTAAATTTCGATTATTAAATAATATACTGACATTACCATTTGAAAAATTAAAGGGTTCATTAGACACAGAAGAGGATTTTAACAAAATACTCCTATATCTTTCTATAAATCATCCAAATCAATATCCTGCTTATATTTCGACAGAAGACTTTTCAAAGAGATATAAGATCGATAAATTAGATCTTGAATTTAATATTAGAAAAATCATTGAAAAGGACGTTTATCCTACCAAGTTTTTCAAGTTAGTTCCTGATGGGAACAGAGTGTATTTTTTTCAAGCAAATGAAAAGATTGAGAAGGTTTTAAGTGCAATTACAGAGGACTACATTACAAAATTTACATACTTAAATAAGTTATATGAAAAAACTTCCAAAGGTACACCTTCATTGACTATAGAATCCACAGTTGATGCGATTTTGAACGAGATCTGCGATAAACTATTTAATGTCGGTTTAAAGGAACCATTGCGAGGTTTTTTACCGGATTATATAAATTATTTGGCATACAAGATGGAGACGCAGAAAAAATTAGAGGAAATTACTGATAAATTAGAGGGAACAATATGGCAGGAATTTCAATATTATAGTGCAGCGAGTGATGCTCCAAAAGAATTTGATGAAAGTCAAGAGAATTACTACATTTCTCCCAATATTTTTGAAATAATAGAGGATTATTATGTAGTCCCTAGCATTTCATCAATAGTTAAAGAAGTAAAAGAGGTACTAAAAGACAAGCAGAAACATAAAAAAGCTATAGATATCGTAAATTCCAGGATTAAAAAAGGCTTAAATGATATAGAATTTAAGTTATTTAAAGCAAGGGTCCTCTGTCATATAAATAAATACTTTGAAGCAATAAAGTTAATAGAAGAGGAAATAGATTTTGAGCAGTTTAGGGATGATGAGGGAATATATATTGCATCTTCATTTATTCTTGTTTTTTCATACACGGCTTTAGGTTCTGCTAGAGAGGCATTGGAAATTATTGATAGTATGTTTGGAATTTATCCAGATCATCCAATAGCACTTGCGGCAAAAGCATTAGTCTATGGATATGGCGTTATTTACGATTTTGATGTTGGCGACATTAATGAGGATTATGTGTTGGATTTAATTGATGAAGTAATTAGTTTTGATTCTAAAGTATCGAATAAAGCTAGGTACTATCAATTTAAAAGTACAATTTTGGAACAAATGGGTAAAAATGAAGAAGCACTTGAGGAAATTGATGCTGCTATAGGTTTAACAGATGAGGTTGTAGATTTCTATTACAGTAAATCAAAGATTCTTATGGAATTAGAAAAATATGATGAAGCAATAGCAGCTTTAGAAGAGAATATGAAGCGATTCCCAGATAATAAAAAACATTTTTTAATGCAAAAGGCATACGTTTTTAAGATGTTAGGTGATTACAAGGCAGGTTTACAAATAATTGAAGAACTTACTAATCAATATCCTGAAGATTTTGACTTTTATAATAACAAGGCGTATTGGCATATTTATATTTATAACCAAAAACGAGATAAGGGCATTGATGATGAGGGAAATAAGAGAGCAGCGATTGACACTATTAAAGCTTTAACTGAACGAGCCCCAAATGAAGGAAATTATTTTGATTCTTACGGCGAAATATTAATGACTATTGGTGATTATGAAAATGCTATAAAACTATATGAAAAAGCAATAGAAATTGAACCAACTGGTTGGTTTATTCCTGCATCTCATCTTGGTTTAGGAAAATGCTATGAACAGCTTGAAATGTATGATGAGGCAAAAGCCCATTTTCAAGAAGCAAGAAAAATAGTGCATTATTGTTTTTGTCACATTAAACATAAGAAAGAATGGATAGAAGAAATTGAATACCATCTGAAGAAGTTAGGGGATTTAGAGAAAGAATCATAAAATATAATGATTTTTATGTAAACTTATTCTTTAAATAAAATTTTAAATCGGAGTTTTATTTTTTATACCCTACTTTTATTATTAATGATAATGACTCCTCAAAGGTGTGTCCTTCGACTTCACATTTAAAGGGTATTTCCTCTGAGGTAAATAACTCTGTGAAATAACCTAACCAGTAAGAACTGTAACGCTTATTTTGTCTATGTCTGAAGAGTGCATGAAATTCATCTTCACTTTCTTTAACAACATCAATTGTATGAAAGTAATTCGCAACAACCCACATCTTTTGTATAGTTTTAATAATTTCTCCTATTGAAAGATTTTTAAGTGGTCTTGCGTCATTATACCATAGAATTAAATCAATAGCTACATTTTTATGCCAAGGTTTTTCCAAACTTTCTTTTGGTGCTTCTGCGGCAGCAATTAATTGATTAAAAGTAGTTTTTCCAATCAACATCATTTTCATTTCATCTCTAGTACGAACCCAGAGGTCTCTATCTAAATTTTTTTGATCTCCAAAATATTTAATAGCGCGTTCGATAAAAGAAATATCAGATTCACCATTCTCTCTATATTTCTCAATAGTAGCATGAATTTCGGGTGAGATTGAGTTGAAATCGTCATAACACTTAACCGCATTTCTTACTAGGTCAGATATCGTAGTTCCGTGTAATTTATATTTATCTATCAAATCTCTTGTTTCATCACTTACTTTGACATATATTGGTTTATCTTTGTGTTCTATCTCTTTAATGTTATTTTTGTCGTTGGAATTATCATTTTTTTTTGCGATTAGAATCATCCCCGAAATTATAATTTTTATTAACGTCTCAATTGAATATATATCTTTATATTAATAAATTTTGATTTTATTTATTAAATGATTAAATGAATGGATTAAAAAATGTTTCTATTCATATATAAAGATATATACTAAATATTCTTCATATTTTTAAGCCTTTCAGCTCATTCTATATATACATATATATATCACGTTACATCTATTAAAAATACTCTCATATGTATTGTCGGAGTTTTTTTCTAGATCATAACATTTAAATATATAAGTATATGTATATATGTTGAGAATAGAAAAAAATATAAAGATATATATTAAAATATAAGAAAATGAAGAAAAAGAAGTTCAGTAACCCTGTTTGTGACAATCTTCAATGGAAAAAACATAGGAATCAATGCGCTACAAAAGCGGTATGGAGAAATGCGGATAAGTACACGAGTGTAAATATAACAATGCGAGTAATTAGTTCAATTCTTTGATGTCCAATGTATCTTCTATGAACGCCGCCCAAATTAACGACCCCAAATTAGAAGGTTTGCTAATATATGTGCATATATTAGAAATAGAAAAAAATATATTAGAATATAATAAAATATAAGAAAATGAAGAAAAAAAAGATCAGTAAAACTGTTTGTGACAACCTTCAATGGAAAAAACATAGGAAACAATGCATTAAAAGAGCAGTTTGGAGAATTACGGACAAGTATACATACAGTATGTCCTTGCAGCGTAGGATGGGAAATTGATCTTAAAAAATTTTAAAATAAAATCAAAATAAGAGAAAAGAAAAAATGGCATTTGTAGTTCCAATTATAGCAAATAGAAGAAGAAATGGTAGATCTAGTACTGGTGCGGTTATAGCAGGCTTAATTATCTTTTTAATTTTTGGAATTATGTTTTTCCTATTTTTCAATCGTTCTGGGGTATTCGGATTTCAATTTAATGTTATATTCATAATTGGTGGGTTTTCGGTGTTTTTTATGATTATTTTAGTAGTTAGCTTTGCTGTCGCAGCAACGAGCAAGACATATAAGCCCCCTAGAAATAGAACTTTTAATGAACATTATAGAATTCCTCAAAAACAAGCCAATATATTAAATCCATATAAAGTACCAAGATCTACTGAAGGGCAAAATAAAGAAATATTCGGAGAATACAATAATAGAGATATTCCTGTTGTAATGGAAATCATTTATTGTCGGTACTGTGGAGCGAAACGAGAAAAAGATGCAATATTTTGCCATATGTGTGGAACCAAATTATAGTTTTATATTTATTTGATTTTAAAACACTTAAAAAAATAAAAAAAATAAAAAATTAGACGCTCAATGCGAAACAATTTATATAAGGGATTTATGTATCTTCGCTGGAAAAGGAAGGATAATATTGCTGTATTTCTGATTGTAGTTGTTGGTCTATTAATGACATCAATTGGCTTTCTCTATAATAATTTTTATAGTATTTTTTTAAGCTTGTGTTTAGGATTTTTTATAGGAGGATTTTTATTATCGATTATTTCCACATTCTTAGCTCAAATGGAGTCAAATATAATGGGGGCTGGTGAAATAGATGCTGATGTGGATGTGGACGTAGACATCGATGCTGAAGTGGATGTAGACATCGATGCTGAAGTGGACGTAGACATCGATGCTGAAGTGGACGTAGACATCGATGCTGAAGTGGACGTAGACATCGATGCTGATGTCGATATTGATATTGATGGTGATATAGATATCGACACTGATGTAGATGTGGATTATGACATAGAGGCAGAAATCGATTTAGATGTCGAAGCAGGAGTAGATGTGGATTCTGACTTAGACGTCGAAATAGAGGGCGAGTTTGATTCAGGTTTAATACCCACTATTACTCCTGCTCCCATTATGCTTTTGTTTTCAACCGCATTTCTAGTTTATGGAATTTCAGGTTTATCTTTATATTACCTTGTAGGTGTAAATTTCAGATATTTAATATTTTTCGTCACCCCTGCAATTTCATTTTTATCTATAAAATTAATAAATTCTCTTTGGAAAATTCTGGCAAAATCGCGTTATTATAGAATTTCATCTACAATGAATTTAATTGGCAAAGAAGGGGAGGTAACATTAAAAGTTGATGACAGAGGGGGAGTAATTAAAATCCCTTCAAAGACACCATTAAAGTTTGAACGATTGCATGTTAAACCTGTAATAGAAGAATCGATTTTTGAAAGAGGTGCTAAAGTTTACATTTGTGATGCAAAAAACGGTTACTTATTAGTTGATAATTCTAAGAGGTCAATTAAAAAAAGGAGAAGATAAAATAGTAATAATTTTTCGAGATTTAAACAAAAAATTAAAAATTTTCAATTAAAAATAAGAAAAAGGAGGTTATAAAAAGAAAGTTGATATATCAAGAATTAAATCCTTTATTTGTAGGGATAGGTGTCACAGTAGGGATTGTTGTATTTCTGTTTGTAATATTCCTAGCTGCTCGATATAGAAAGTTCAAAACAAACCAATTTGTAATACATTTACGTAATGGTAAAGTCAAGCATGCAGGGTTGGGTGGAAGTTTAGTCCTTCTTCCATTGATTGATGAATATATTGTCATTCCAACTACTAGTATTCAAACTGTGGTTGAAGCTCATGAACAAGTAGTTTCAAATGAGTATCAAAATATCGAAATCGAAGGTTTGCTGATTTGGAAAGTCATTGATCCAGAAAAAGCGTTTAGTGCAGTATCATGGAATATGAGAGATGAAAATTTTGTTGAAAAAATATTAAAAGGTGCAACAGAAGCGATTATTCGTACTACTTGTGCTAACATGCCATTGGAAAAGATCATTAGAGAAAGAAGGGAGATTATTGATCCCATTGAAAAGGATCTACATGAGTTAACAGCTGATTGGGGTATAGTTATTGAATCTTTAGAAATTTTAGAAGTCATTATTGGAGAACCGGAACTAAAAAAAAACATGGAGGCAACTAA
Organism: Promethearchaeia archaeon; assembly: GCA_029856085.1. Lineage (GTDB taxonomy): Archaea > Asgardarchaeota > Lokiarchaeia > Sigyniarchaeales > SOKP01 > Loki-b32. The sequence goes on from JAHQWI010000126.1 coordinate 10,272, forward strand.
ACAAGCAGAAGAATTTCGAAAAGCTAGAATTGCTAAAGCTGAAGCTGAAAGAGATTCAAAAATGAGAGAATTAGAAGTAAAAAATGAGGTAGGTATACAAGAACAACTCGTAGAAAGAGAAATTGAGATACGAAGAAAAGATAAAGAAATTGCAATTGCAGAACAAGAAAGAGAACGCAAGAGAATTGAAGCTGATGGTGATAGACAGAAGAAAATTATTGAAATTGATGCTGACGCTCAACAAATAAAACGAAGGTTAATAGCCCAAGCTGAAGGTGAATCTGAGAATATAAAACAACAAATGCTTGCTCAGGCGGAGGGTTTCAAGAAACAGGTAGAGGCTATGGGAAGCGCAGATGAAAGATTCTTAGCTGTTCAATTGACAAATATTTTACCTGAAATATTTAAACATATAAAACCTGATAAAATGTTTATCATGGGTGATGGCAATGACGCATTTTCATCGCTTTCAAAAGCAATAATGCCATTCTTACAACTGTTACCTGAATATTCTGATAAAATTAAGGAATTTTTTGGTAATGGTGGATCTGAGAAAATTAAGGAAATGTTAGTTAAAAAATAATTTTTTTTTTCATTTTTATATTTTTATTATAATTCTTTAGGAATTTAAAGAGAGGTTAAAACCGAGATATGGAAAGCATGATTGATGATATTGAAAAGGTATTAATAAATGGAAATTTACGGTATCAACGGAAGATATCGCAGGGTATAGAAAATCTTGAAGTTAATGATAAAATTCCAAAATATCCTGTTTTAATTCTTACTTGTTTTGACCCTAGAATAGATGTTCACCGAATATTTCAACTAAATCCTGGAGATATCTTTGTCTTAAGAAATGCAGGAAATCTTTATACTCAAGATACTCTGAGATCAATTTTACTTACTGTTTATCAGTATAATATTAAATATATTATAATTTTAGGTCATTTAGACTGCTGTATGACAAAAATTAAATTATTAGAATTAAAAGGGAAAATACCATATGAATTTCTTTCTTATCAGTCAGGGGAGAATTTAGATCTCTTTTCTGAAGTTAGAGATTTTTTCAAACCATTTATAGATGAATTGAGAAATATCAAACAGCAAGTAGAAAATTTGCAAAGATTACGTATGCATAAACCAGAAGTGAAAATTACAGGAATGTTATATGATGTAGAAACTGGATGGGTGTTTGAGTACGATAAATTTAAAGAATTTGCTTTTATTGAGAATTTTAGAAAGTATTATAAAACAGTACTTAGAGAGAAAAAAGACCAGTTTATCGATTTCATCAAAACAATTGAAAATGAAATTATCAATAATGACGAACTTGAGGAACTTTTGTTAGAAAAAGATTTGGATGAAGAAAAAGAAGGCGATTTGGACCAATTGGTTGATAAGGAGGAAGAATTTCCTATTTATACTGAAAATGATAAAAAAGATGTAACTCCTGTTAAGATTCAAAATCAAAAAATCGAATTGGATGAAAACTTTAACACTCAAATAATTATGCCAAAAATTCAAGTTCCTAAAATTCATTTTCCAGGAGTTAAAATACATATACCTAAAATATCTATAAAGAAAGATGAAAATTAGACCATTAACTGATACTTGAGAGAATAGAACAGAATGTCAAAATTAAAAGAGTTATCACCCGAACTTCGTCATACTTCAATCAGATATTGTGGAAATTGTAAAAGGGAATATACTTTTAATACTTTTATTCAGAACTATCCTGAACCGCAACATGATAAAATCATAAAAATATGGCAAAATCAAGAGATAAGATTTTATTGTTCGTATTGTTATTTTTTAGAAATTATTAAAAAAATAAAAAGAAATGGTAGATGAATTATTTTCTTTTCACGGCTTACTTTTTTTCACTAAAGATTGTTAAATTGTTTAAAAGTCGTCTTAAATAGCCTTCAAACTCATCTATATCCTCTTCAGTGAAATCTTTGTAATATATATCTTTCATTTGATCAGAAACTTGAATATATTTATCCTGTAACTCTTTGTTTTTTTCCGTCAGTTTTATATTTATAGTTCGTTTATCTTTTGGAGAAGGCACCCGTTTTATATAACCCGCTTCTTCAAGATTATCCAACAAGTGAGATAATGTCGCTTTACTTAATAACGTCTTTTCTTTAAGTTCATGGAAAGAAATGTTATCTTTCTTCCAAAGTGGAAACATAACTCTACCTTGGGCTGGATTTATCTTAATAGCCTCATAATCACGAAGAAATTTAGCAAAAATCCTTTCCGATAATTGACGGATCTTTGAGATTAAAAATCCTCCTTCTCTCAATTTTTCCATTATTTTTCTCTTGGATTGAATTTAACTTGATTTAGTTTATAATAAAATCTTGCATTTTTAGGATTCAATTTTAGCAACGTATAATCAGGATCTTCTAATCCTTTTGGATAATACCTTGTCCACCAATCTAACCAAATCTTTTGTTTCATTTTCATATCATCTACAATAACTGCCTCACCTCCAAACATAACTCCTTTAAAATCTTCAGGATCGCAGAAATAGACAGAAATTTTGGGATTTTTCTTAATATGTTCAATTTTCGATGATGATGTATTTGTTGAGATATATATAATGAATTCATTATCTTGTTCAGTGAAAAACTCAGAAAATTCTGGAAACTGTTCCTTATTTTTTAAATTAAATATTGCTCTTGTTATGGGATAACCTTCAGAGTCAATAGTTGTTAAGTAAGCGGCTTTAGAGGTCTCTATTAATTCTAAACTTAATTTTTTTACTTCTTCCAACTCCATATTTCTCATCTCTTCTATTAGTTTTAGCTTTTTAGATTGGATTGTTCGAAGTCGAACAAACATTGTTCTAATTCGAACTAATTTTGCCTTATATATAAATCTATCGCTCTGTAATTAACAAGGTGAGATCACAAATCTGTAAATTAATATACTAAAATTATTTAAACATTTTTTAATTATTTTGATAGTACTATATTACACATCTCTTTAGTGAAAAACTATGATTGAATACATCTTTTTAGTACTATTCTTTATCTTTGTTATAGTAGAAGTGTTTGCAGAATACAAAGACAATAAAAAAATTGAATATTGCACTAAGCCACTTTTGATGCCCTTATTGATTTTATTTTACATTTTTGGAGTAGTTGACACAACCTCAATAACCAATGTTGACTGGTTAATTGTTATTGCGTTACTTGGTGGTTGTGCTGGAGATATTTTCTTGATGCTTGAAAATGAAGATAAATGGTTTTTATTTGGAATGGGAGCCTTCTTAATTAACCAGATCTTCTATATAATATCATTCTTCTTATCTATAACTGATATTACGAACTTTGATACTTGGAGTTACTTCTTATTAGGACCAGCAATCTTAATACTCGTATTTACCGTACCAAGGTTCATTAAGAAAACTGAAGATATGAAGATTCCTGTGTTAGTCTATTTATTAGCGATCCTAATAATGCATATAGCAGCGATCTTAAGATTTGCAGAGTTTCAAGGATTACCATTTGTTTTAGTTTATATGGGTTCAATTTCCTTTATACTTTCTGACGCTTGTATAGCTGTAAATAAATGGGCTGGAGAGTTTATTAACGCAAGGCTCATCATTATGACTACTTATATATTAGCCCAATTCTATATTACATTAGGAGTATTATTTACCGCTAATTTATAAATGAAAAAATAAAATATCCTACCTTTTTTTTATTTAAAATTTACTTTCTGTAAAAAAATTTTTAATTTAGCAATAATTTAATGTTAATAGCATAGGTTTTAAAAAAAGGTGCCTCAATAGCTCAGTCGGTAGAGCGTTGCCTTGGTAAGGCAAAGGTCGGGGGATCATAATTTACGGGCATTTAGCTCGAAAAGGATAAGCCCCCTTGAGGCTTTTTTATGATAAATAGGAATCTCTTCTTTTATATTTGCTCGTTAATGCTTGATTGATTGAACGTCTTAATGAATTTAATAAATATTCAAAAAGAGAATTGATTTATTAATTAAATATGAAACAAAAACCAAAAAAGATAATAATAATTTTAAATTTAAAAAATTACTAGTCTTCATATACCTTATATGCCGGTGTGGCTTAGCTGGTTATAAAGCATCTGCAATAGTCATATGTTTAATAGGCGCCAGACTCATAATCCTTCTGAAAAATTGGGTCAGACTGGATGTATTCTGGAGGTTCGAGGGCTCAAACCCCTCCACCGGCACTCCTTTTAATTCAAGTCTAAGAAATTATTTTATATATTTTTTTTAAAGAGGTTTATCTGCTTCTTAATCAAGGTTTTTTCATACTTAAGTTAAATAGAAAATTGAAAAATAAAAATAAAAAGAGATAAAAAAAATTATCTCTTCTCTTCTTAGAGTTTATATTTATATAAATTTAAGTTCCAACCTTTTCTCCTTTCATCTGAAGATAGATAACAGCAATTCCTACTAAAAGAGGGACAAAGGCGAGACAATATGAGAAAATTATCCCTATACCCCAAGAATATTCATCAAATATAATATCACTTACTTCTATTAAGTATATTGATGGAGCGATTAACAATAAAATACCTGTTATCAACCAGACAATCCCAAATATAGTAAGATTTTTTTTAGTCTTAAAAGTTTTTAATGCTTTGGCTAAGATTAGAGTTATTGTTATGATTACAAAACAAATTATCATTAATGTCATTGCGGTTCTACCAGCAGTTACCCAAGCATCATTTGGACCAATACCTGACGTAGTAGTGCCACCGCTGCCCGCAAAATAGAATCCCCAATACCAAAAGAACGATGCACTAATTTCAGGAATCAAAATACCCCACGCAGGAATAAGTATATGCAAAAACCCTATAATCAAAAATAAGATACCACCAAGAGTAGGTTTACCTTTTGAAGATCCCAGATTTATCACTTACTTTTTTAATTTTATATGTAAATTTCTTTATTATTGATTCAACGTTTCTTTTTAAAAGTATTTGCATTATTAATAGTAAAAAGCATAAAGAATTCCTGTGAAATTTGTTTATTTTTTGCCATATCTCCTTCGAGTTTTGCCTCTCCACTAGGTTTATCACCTGGTTTTTAAAGTCTAACTTTATCTTCTGGGTTAAATTTATTACAACCCGTACATTCTCCATGATATAATCCTATCCACATTCTCTGTTCATGATCTAATGGAATTTCAAGAATTTTTGATAAATTCATGGCCAGCAAAGCATTATTATTTTTTAAACGGATGGATTTTACGTTTTACTGAAGGTGTTACATCTCGAGCTAATTCTGTTTTTCCTATACAATATACGGGTACACAAAAAACTCTCGATAGCAATATAGAGTTAGTTGAAAAGGCATATAAAGCTCATAATTTAGAAGCAGTTTTTACTATACCTGATTTTCATGAACCTAAAAACCTTAAGGAAAAATTACTGAAACGGGGGTATCAGACCTATGATCATACTATTGCCTTAGGAATGAAGATTGATAAAATCCAAATTAAAATAATAAATAATGATTTTGAATATCACATTTTTGATTCCCGAGTTAAGGAAATCTCAGATTTTTTAGCTAGATTTTCAAAATGGAATGAAGTTGAACAAAATATCATTCAAGAAATCAATCAAAGAATAATTATTCCTAAGAAATGTTATATGCTTACAAAATACAATAATGAAGTTATTGGAACACTTTTAGCAGTTTTAGTTCCTCAAGGATACCTGTATATTGGAGATGTTTTTGTCCATCCGGATTATAGAAGGCAAAATATAGCCACTTCTATGTTAATTAGATTAATTGATGAATGGGCTGTAGCGAAGGGGGTAAAATACATTTGGTTACAAGTAGAAAAGGTAAATACTAAAGCATTGGATCTATATCATAAACTTGGGATGACAAAATTATATGAATATTACTATATGAAACGTTTTTAAGAAGAAATTATACCTCGTTTTTCCTTTTCAGCTTCCTATTAATTTCCTGATGTAATTTTTTAGTATCTCTATTCTCAATTTTGAATTTATTTTCATTGATAAAGGTTTCAAAATCAGATCGACTCATTCTGTTCAAATTCCTTTTCTCCGCCCATTCCATACTCTTTTCTATTACTTCTCCCCCATCTCCTCCTAAAAAGTGTGGTAAATAGAAGTCAGCGAGTTTATTATTAAAAAATATTGCACGTAAGTACAAACCCTTAGGATCAAAGTTTCGATACATGGTGGAAAGACGGCTAGGTGTTACAGTACTAACAATGTTTTTCCCTGCTGCCTGAATTTTCTTATAGAGAGGGTACCATTTCTCATGGCCCATAGGTTCTCTGACACCCCCAGGTACCCATTGTATTCCTGTAAGTTCTGGTATAGAAAGTAAATCATCCAAATGTACTAGTGCATTAGGGCCATCTAAATGATATATTGAATAATCCATATGCGCCGCTTGAGCAATTATATCTGGTAGGACGAATCGTTTAAACCATGTAGGACTAAGCATTGCACAAAAATCACATTGAATAGGATACCATCGTTTTCTACTCCAGACATTAAGCCAAGCATTGCATCCATCATTATATTTATTAATAATGTTTTGAAGGTCATCATACACTTTCAAAGTTTTCTCTAAAATTATTGCTCGACAGGTGTCAATAATATCAGGACGTCGTTTCATTGTTAGTATGACCTCTTTGGGACCAAGAAAAGAAGATAAAATGTCTAATATCCCCCCTAAATCTGTCATTGAGACTTGATAATTATTCTGAGAGTGTTTAGCGGCATATTCAGTTATTCGTAATAATCTAGAGTACCATGGATTATTGGCATTTAGCTTAACGTCTTCAAGTAAAGCAACTATATCATTTGGAGAAGTAGGGCGACTGAACCACACAGTTTGAGTATGAAATTTTGGGATCACACCAAAAATTGCTGCCATAATTCCCGCACCATAATAAGGGATAAAGGAAGGAATGCTCTCACCGCCATAAGTTAAATTTTCTATCCGCTGTTCAAAATCAGTGATTACCTCTTCTATTCCATCAGGATTTTTAGCTAATTTCCAGCCAAAAAAAATAATGTCAAGGAATCTAGCAATTGAACTACCATTATGAGGAAAATAGTAAGAAATAACAGGACGATCAATTATTTCCTGGTCCCACCAAGCTTCTAATCTATTTTTTGCTTCATCGATATCTTCTTTCAGAGTATCCATTTAGAAATCCTTTTATTAAAGTGTATTAATTTGTTGCAGTATAATCCATCTAATTAAATAATATTTTTTAATTCAGAATCTTAAGATTAATTGTTATGGAAAGATTTAATTCTGAAAAAATTTCGGCTGAAGATGTTGCTATAGCCGATAATAATGCTCAATGGTTAGGAATTCCCTTAATTCATTTAATGGAATGTGCTGGATACAGTATTGTTGATGAAATTGTAAAAAGATATAATCTTAGCAATAAGTCAACTGTTGCTATTTTTTGTGGTACCGGAAATAACGGAGGAGATGGGTTTGTAGTTGCAAGACACTTAAGTGCGTTTTATATCAAATCATTGGTAATTCTAGTTGGAACTCCAGAAAAAATAAGGACCCAAGCTTCACGATTCAATTGGGATGTAATTAGGAACAAGATTAATTATATGGTTAAGACGATAATAATAAGTGATTCTACAGAAATTGGGAATATTAGATTATTGAGAGAAGATAAGAAAAATTTAGGTTTAATTGTTGATGGCTTACTAGGAACAGGAGTGTCTGGAAAAATCAGAGAACCTATATCAACAGCTATAGATGTTATAAATAAATTAAGAGAGGAAAACGAAATGGAGGTCGTATCAATCGATTTGCCATCTGGGATGAACCCAAATACCGGAAAAGTCCTTGACAAAGCTGTGAGAGCAGATTTAGTTGTAGCACTTCATCGAATTAAAAAAGGATTAGATGATAAGAGCGATTATATTAAAGAATTAGTAATCAGATCTATCGGAATCCCCTCTGAGGCGTCCCTATTTGTAGGAAAAGGTGATTTAATTCCAACTCTAAAAACTAGAAATGTTGATAATCATAAGGGGCAATTTGGAAGAATGCTTGTTATCGGAGGATCCAAAAATTATTCCGGAGCTCCTGCATATTCCTCACTAGCAGGGATTAATTTTGGAATAGATTTGGTCATAACTTATGTTCCAGAAGTTGTTGGAGATGTTATAAAGAGTTATTCTCCAAACATGATCGTAAGGACAAACCCCGGTAAATGGTTAAATATGAATTCATTTGATGAGATCTCAGAGTTAATTGAATGGTCTAATGCAGTAGTTATAGGTCCAGGTTTAGGATTGCAAAAAGAAACTGAAGAATTATTGCTCAAACTACTAGAAAAACTCAACCAAGAGAGTAAGTCATATGTGCTTGATGCTGATTCTTTAAAATTAGTAAAAAATCATCTTGAATTATTAAAGGGTCAGAATGTTATTTTAACCCCACATGAAGGCGAATTAAAAATTATGACTGGCATTGAGTTACCCTCGTATGACCAGATTGAAGAAAGGAGTAAGGTAGTATTGAAATTAGCTAAAAAATATGATTTTACACTTCTTGTAAAAGGACCATATGACTATATAAGCAATGGGAAAGAAATAAAAATTAATCGTACAGGAGGTCCAGAAATGTCAATAGGGGGCACAGGAGATGTATTAGCGGGATTATGTGCTGCTTTTCTGGCTACAGATAATAACCTATTTAAATCAGCATGTTCTGGCGCGTTCCTTAACGGTAACATTGGTGAATATTGTAAACAGAATATAGGAACGCGTTTTACAGCTGTAGATATGATTAACAATATTAATAGTGTAATAAAGAAATTATTTAATCTTTAATTCATCTAAAGATCCAAAATATTTTGATAACAAATTAAGAGACATCAGAACGTGTTTTTGTTTTTTGATAAAAATTTATTAGTTTCTAATTTATTATATTATTAAACTAGTTATTATGATAACTAAGTTGAGGTTTTAGAATTAATATTTTGAGTAACAATTTGCAATTAATATAATTTATTTAACCATAAGCTAGTTTTCATAAAAGAATAGAGGAGATTGATTAAAATAACGCAAGTATTTCTTATTAACCCAGATGGAACAACAACCGAACTGACAACAGAAGGTCCAATTAAGGATGTGTTAAGTACTGATGAATGTTATGTTCTCGTTGATGATGAATCAAGACAAGTTTATCTCTGGAAGGGTATAAAAAGCAGTGTTAGATCTAAATTTATTGGGGCAAAGAGATCTCAAGAAATCCGTGGCCAAGTAGGAATGCATTATAGTGTAATACCTCTTGACGAAGGTGAAGAAAATTCTGAATTTATAAAACTTATTGGTGGAAGAACAGAAGGCGGAATTGCTAAAGAAATTAAAGGTGAACCAGTTGCCCCACCAAACGTTCATCCATTGAGAGAAAGGAATGTTTTTGGAGCTCCAGAACCCGCTGACGGAATGAATATTGCAGGGAGTAAAACTCAAGCTGCACAAAATGCAGGCCCTTTATATAGAGGAGAAGGATCGATGACAGCATATATGCAAGAGGAAACTCAAATCGATTTTCAAGAGATTATGTCAAAATTAGAAGAAATAAAAATGCCAACCGGTTTTGAAAGAGAATTATTAATAATTGGGAACCAAGCTTATTCTGTCGTTGAAAAAGTACAGCAATTTTTAGGGGAAAAGCAGGTTACCAAAGAAATCTCGAAAGTGGGTGCGATACCTGAGGGAATATTTTTTGCCGAGAATTACAGCCCGAGAATACTCTCAGAGGGAGGAAAGATCTTAGCTATAGAGTTTCTTAAACGCTCTGGCCAGGCATCTAAGCCAGTAGAAAGTAAAACAAAACGAGAATTATTAAAAGACCAAATTAAACAACAATTAGAAGGTAATTAAGTGAATTTTTTCAATAACCTTTCTCTTATTTTATTTAGAAAAGTTTTAAATTTCAAATATTCCTAAAATATAATTTTTTAAGTCTAAATTTTTTAATTATTATTAATTGAATAAAAAAAATTTAATATATTATGGCAGAATTAACTCCTGATGAAGCACAGTCCCTTAGCCAGTTTCTCGGATCAATTACTGAATACAGTGAATTGGACTCGCTGGCACTTATCACTCGAGAAGGACTCCGACTCGCTTTTAGTGCAGTTCCCGGTTACAACGTGGACCCTGATCTTTTTGCTAGTTTAAGCGCAGTAGTTATGCAGTCTGGTAGTGATGCAATTGATACACTAGGATTTACAAATATGCTTGAAGTTATTTTACGTGGTGATAATGGTTTTATTATTCTTAGTTCTGCTGGCAGATTTTTCCTAATGGGGGCATCCAGACAAATGCCTGAATTAGGAAAGATCGTTAAAATATTCCGTTACTACAGCTCTGAGATAAAAGCCCGTTACCCAATTCAATAACGATAGAAGGGATTTCCAAGAGTAGCACGCCATACTTAATAAACTGGGCTGTTAACTTATTCTAATTTTTTTCCCAAATGAAGTTTATAAGTCAAAACCAATTTTTGCATATCATTATTATGAATTGACCGTAAATTATGGCTTATCTTTCGCAATCTGGGATCTCGTATTTCTATGACCTTTTTATGCTTCACAATAATCTAACACGAATATAAGTACTTAAATTCACCTAATTCTGCTAATTTATGAATATTTAGGTAAGAAAATAGAGTTGATATTTCTTTATCCTTTTCATCTAATCTTTACTCTTCAATTGCATAAATAAATATATTTATGTGTATGATTTTATCAATTCTTGATAAATATCTTATACTGATATTAGTTTATTATTAATAAAGACTTTAAACAATAATTGATAGAAATTTTAATCTATATCACTTATATTATATTAAAAAATTGATTAAAAATAATGAGTAAATATGGCAGAACTTAAACTTTTTGTAGATGGTAATAATGAAATATCAGATAAAGTTATAATCTGTCAATCTAATGCCGATAAATTGGGTGTAAAGAATGGGGATTCAGTAGAGGTTATAAATTCTGATAATAACTTGAAAAAAGTAGCTATCATAGAAATATCAAATGATATGTTAGATTTTGCTGGACAATTCGCAAAAAACATTCTTGAAGATTTGCAATTTTCAGGAGTAGAATTAGCTGTTCGCCCTGCTAGTGCTGATTCTTCCCTTTCACCTAAATTACGGGTTCCTAAAATCCCTATACAACAACCCACTCTCGCACCAACGGAACCGTCTACATTGTCCCCATTACCTACACCTCCACCCTCTCCCGGAATAACTCCTCCTCAACCTACAGCCACTCCGCAGCCATCTCCGCAACCTGCACCACCTCCACAGATTCAACCGACTCCAGTTCCCCAACCTACTACATTTCAATCACCCCCACAACCTGCACCAATACCTCTACTCACGCCAACACCACCCACTCTTGCACCTCAGCCTTCCTTATCACCATTACCTTCACCCCCACCTCAACCTACAACGACAGGATTTCCTCCATCCCCTACCACACAACCATTAACCCAGCCAGCAGCTCCTGTTGAACCTTACCCGAATAAAATCGATATTAATATGCTAGCAAGTCAAAAACATGGTATAATTCTTAATCCTGTAATAGATAATAATATAGAAGGAGGAAGAGTTCAATTAAATCCTAATGTCCTTCAACAATTAGGTCTTGGGCAAGGAATGCTAATAGCTTGGGAAGACCCATTAACAAGATCTATGGGATCGGCTCGGATTGATGAAGCAAATATAACTATGACTGATTTAAAGATGAGTTTTGACACTTATGAGGATACCAATATTCAATTTGACCAAATAGTCATATATTCAACAGAACCTCCTATAGAGAGAGCGTCTGAATTAATGTTGCAAGTTGAATCTCAACCAAATTTAATGGGATATGCTTTAGTGAGCCCAAGAACTCAGTATTCTCTCTCTGTTCAGCAAAATGATATTCTGGCATTCGAAGATGAACTTACCGGGGCTATGGGTGCTGGAAAAGTAGATGTTTTAGAATCAACTCCAGATGATGTAATTGTCATTGATAGCGAGATATTAGAAGCTTCTGGGATTGGAAGCTTTGAAGTAAAAGTTTCTAAAAATCAAAGAACAATTATCCCTTTACAAAGTATATCACTAGGAATTTCCGCTATTTCGGGTGAGGGATTATGGGACATAATAAGCACGGCACGAGACAACATATCCTCTATGAAGGGCTGGATATCAAATTATGTTATATTTAAAGGCATTAAACTAAGATGGAATGCTGTAAACATAGCTTGCTCAATTCTTGATACAGTTCCTGATCTTGTTGGAGATATTTTTGCAAGTGTTACTGAAAATACTACATTATCTTTGAGCCCGGTAGGGTTAATTCCTTTCAACGCTATTCTAATAATTGATATTAGCCGGAGCATGATGGCCAGAGATGTGCTTGTCACTAACATAGCACCCGCTATCGAAGGCATAAAAGCGGCTATGGAATCTCGAGAAATCCAAGAGTTTTTAAAAAATTTCAAAGATGGTATTAATATACCTCGTAGAATTTCGGCTGCTTTTGCTGCAGTTTTGTTCTTAAGCGAAAAGGTAGGAAGAGGTTTTGGAGAAAAAGTATCAGTTATTCGTTTTGCTGATGAGGCCCAAACGCTTCCTTTTGGAAACAGCTATTACATGGATTCAGCAAGTGGTAAAAAGGGAGTGCTCGAAGATGCCGCAAGAATGATCGTGGACAGAATTGGCAACAGCTATGGTCAAGCTACCAACATGCATTTAGCGATGAATGCTGCGCACCAAGTGCTTGGAGAGTTTGAAAAAATGAACCCAGACCAGCCTACGATGATCTGTCTCTTGACAGACGGCGAACCTACTCAAAAACAGGCATTTCTACAGTCCATCAAAAAGTTTAGTGAAAATTTGAATGTCGTGATTTATATTATTGGTTTAGGAAACCCAGATCGAGAATTAATGACACGCGCAGCATCATTATGCGGTGGAGAATATTTCGAGCCAGAAGATGCGGGAGAATTATTAATTTGGTATTCTAAACGAGCGCGGGATCTTACAGTAAAATTAAAATCCCATAAAGAATAGGTTTTACATACTAATTCTTTATATTATTTCTATTTTAAACTTCTTCTATGTAAAATTTTCATTAAAATTATTAATAATAATTTCGTTAATACTTATAAGAAAATTATTTCCATATTGTAATTATTAAAAGAAATAGTAATATATTGAGAAATATGAAGGATGTTAAAATTATATCTATAGATAATCGAGGGAGAATAGTACTACCATTAGTAACTAGGAAAAATCTTGGCATTACAACAGATTCTCAGCTAATGCTTGTAAGCGACTCAGAAACAAAGGAAATACGGATTACGCCAGTAGGAATTTCAAAGGAGGATAAACCTATTAAATTTAGAATTACAATGCTCGATGAACCTGGTTCTTTAGCAAAAATTGCAACAATATTCGGAGATTTTGGTATTTCTTTAATGTGGGGAGAGAGTATCATTATAGAAAAATCGAAAACAGCTATTTGGACTGTACTTAGCCCAACTCCAAAAAATGTTAATATGGAAGAATTAAGAGAAACGTTGATAAAAAACGGAAAAGCAATTAATGTTGATATCCTACCTTTTGAATAAATTCATAAATGAGAATTTTATTAAGTATATGGGCATATTTTATGGCGAAGAAGAAAAAGAAGAAAGAGAAGAGAAAAAAAATAGTTGAAGAAGTTGAAGAGATAGGGGATATTCAAGGTTATTCCTTAGATGATGCTTTGCATTCAACAAAAACTACAAAAACGACATTACAGAGCTTAATGGAGGAAGCTACTGAAGGAAGGGGATTTGAGCTTCCTAAAAAAGAGGGAGATGAAAAAATTACACCTCAGTTATCTCACGAAAGCAAAAGTAAAATAGCAGAAGCGTACGCTTTAGAAGATGTCCCTTTGACTCAAAGAAAAGCTTCCCAGAAACGAAAGAAAGTTTTAGTTGTCTCTGAGTCTAAGGAAAAGGCAATACCATCAGTAACTCAGGAAAAACCCATAACTGCACCTCGTCCGAAGATTCAAGTAGAAGCTTCTACAGTACCAACTCCAGGTGAAGAAGAATTTTTAGAATCTAAAGAAGCCCTAGCTCCAACACCTCCAGAGAAAAAAACACAACCATCGATTAAAAAAGATAATATTTATGCTAAATTAACGGTATTTTTTGAGGATTTATTAAAGAGTTATAATGAGAGATACGAGAGATGGGAGAATTCTATTTCTAATATATTAGCAATTTTAAGAAAAATGCGTAAAATAACCAAGAAAAATACAGATGATTTGGTTGTGTCTATAACCAATCAATATAAAAAGATCCAGGCAGAATTAGAGTTGTTTAAAGTCAAACGCGATGAAGTTGAAAAGGTTGCAGAAGTTGACATAGAATCTATGTCTGGCAAATTTAAAAGAGTTTTAGGATTATTAGAATTACAAATTAAGGAATATCAATTAAAGAGAGTCACAGACGATTTAATTCATGAAATAAGGTACTAAATATACGCTTTTTTTCTGAATGATCTAATAAATTAAAAATTATCAGAAGAATATGTCATCTGAAAATAAAAACCAACTGCGTCCATTAATTCTCGATATAGGTAATAATTTTTTTCGACTGGGATGGGCAGGTAATGATTATCCAGACCTTATTGCTCCCAGTGTCTATGTAGATAATACTGATTATTTATTTACTTCAGATGTAATTGATGGTCTTGAAGATATATTTATTAGTGAAAAGAATGTCGACAATCAGTTATTTGGTCATGAAGCGCTAAAATATTCTAATATACTTACGGTTCATGAGTTTAAAAAAGAAAATAATTTTACAATTTTAATGAAATTCTTCTATCATCATTACAAACAGTTAGAAATAATGGAAGAAAATCAATTTAAACAACCAATTATCATAATTACTCCCTTTTTCATGCCTGAATTAGAGAAAACCAAATTAAAAGATATTTTTTTTAATGTGTTTGATTTTCCAAGTGTTTTATTTTTATCTGAAAGTCAAGGAATAATATCTACATTCCGGAAGTCAAGTGGAGTAATCGTAAGTATGGGAGAGGAAAATACCTATATTACAACATTCTTACATGGTTTCTCTAATGTAATGGCAAGAGATACATATCCAATTGCGGGTAAAGATATAACTAACTATCTTCTTAACATACTTTTAACCCAAATTGGGTCTGGAAAATCAATATACCTTGATCATAAAATTACTAAGGAGATAAAAGAGAAATTATCATTATGTATTTTAGAGCCAGAGGAGGAGATCAGAAGAATAAAAGATGGATTTACAAAATATAAAAGTAATATTGATCTACCTGATGGATCTAATTTAGAAATTAATTCAGAAAGATTTCTTATTTCAGAACCTCTATTTAACCCATCAATAATTCACATTGATTATATTGGATTACCTGAAGCAATTGCTAAAGTTGTTCGTACATGGGATCGAGAGAATTGGGAGGATTTATTATCGAATATTATTCTTGCAGGTGGTGGAAGTTTGATCCCTGGATTGGATAAGAGATTAAAAATTGAGATTTCAAAGTTCTTCTCAGATAGAATAAAAGAAAAAATTAATGTTTTAGCAGCCTCAGGAAGAGAGAATGTTAGTTGGGTTGGAGCTAGTGTTTTATGGGCACAGGAAAAATTGAAAAAAGGATGGGAACAAAACCCTAAAGTCTCCGAAGGAGAAGAAATGGAAAGCCTCAATCAAACCAATAATTAAAATTATGGAAATTAAAATTTTATGACTGTTAGTTTAGATATAAAGCAGGAATTTTTAATAGATTTTCAAAAAAAAATAATAATTGCACGTAAATTATTATTTGGTGCTAATCATAAATGGGCTTCAAATTTGCTTGATAATTTAAGAATGGATATAGAAAAAAATGAATGGTTAGATATCCAGAAGAAGCATCAATTATTAATGATAATCTCGAATTCTTGGTGGATGTATTTAAATTCACTCGTAAGACGGGAAGAGGGAAAAGTTAAAATTGATTTAATCAGATATATTGATGCATATAAAAGATTTTTTTCATTCTTAGCTAATTTAGATGATTTTTATTTATTCAATAATTTTGGGATAAATCTTCTTAAGCAGTTTATAAAAATGGAAGATTTATCTCAGAAAGGAATCACTAAATTCATCAATTCTTTTTCTATAAAATTACACGAAAAAGATGAATATCAGAAGTTAATAGAATTACAAATTTTATTAATGTTTTTGAGGAAATCCGTAGCACCTTCAGAATTTTTTCATTTAAGTATGGAAAAATTGGGTAAAACTGTGTTAAAATTGGAACCAAGTAAAAGAACATTATTAATTTACATGATTTTAGAAGATGTCTGTATTAAATACAACCTTATGGAAGATTCCTCAGAATTTGTGAGGATAATTAATAAAATCTTAATCAATCGACTTCCACAGTATTTAAAAAATGAATTTAGCAGTATCAGTAGAATCTTGATCAATGAAAGAAGTTTTAATACCATTTTAGTGGATCTTGAAGAACTTATAAATTATTTGAATGATATAGGAGAACATTCTTGGATTATAATTATCATTAGAAATATTTTCTCAAAAATGCAAGAATATCAAACTTATGGGGATGCAGTTACTTATATTCGAAAATTCATTGATTTTTCAATTAATAGAAATCGCTTTGAAATAGCATTTGAGATTTATGATTTCTTAGAAGATTTATTTTTGGATAAAACAGATCTGTCCTACGATAACATTTTAATTGAACTATGGGTTGAAGCTTGTAAAAAGTTTGTTGAAATGAAAGAGAAAAGGCATTTATTACAGTCTTTAGAAAAGTTAAACACACATTTAAAAATGCCTCAAACGAGTGCTCAAATTTTTCATTACTTCTATACATGTAACTTGCTTTGGCAATTCAAATCTATGTTCTTTTCTTTAGAACAAAGAGATTTTTGGAGGATGATGTTCTATCGTGCCCTTTTTGAAGAAAAGAATTTTAAAATAGCTCAAAAAATAATACTTTATCTTGAAAAAGATTTTAGTAAATTAATAAAAGATGTTGTGTCGCTATATAATGAGGTAGAACCTTTAAACAATCAAATTTATTCATTTAAAGATGGGGATAATTCTCTCAGATTAGATTTTGAAAGTTTTTCCATAAAAAATATGGTCCTAAGAATAAATTCTAAGGGGATGATTTCGTATCGTATGTTTTCAACGGATCATCAAATTTTAGAGGGTAACATAACTAATGAATACTGGAATGATACTCAAATTTTAGATATATATAACGAACTTTTCTATGAGACTGAAAAGAGAAAGTTTATGTTCAACCTTAACGAATTTGGGGAAATGTTACATATTTTTTTACCAAAATTAATTAGGGATTTTTTTAAATCTTTCAAAATTGAAAGCTTGAAGGCTATACCTCAAATTTATTTTGTCATGGATAACATGACTATTCCTTTTGATTTGATATATGATAATAATTTTTTCTTGCTAAAATATTCGATTGGATATAAAATTGGTGAAATACCGCTTGGAGGGTTTTCTTTTGAAGAAGGATCTTTAAATGAACCTGCATCTGAGCAAGCTAATAGAAAATTTAATGTTTTAATAATTGATGCGATAAATTCTACAAGTCCTTTAAAATGGAATGAGGAATTGAAAAGAAAAGAATTAATATACCCATTTATAGCTGGTGCAAATGAGGTAAACTATATTATCAATTTTTTTAATAATGTAGATAATGTCAATCAAATTACTACGCTTATTGGTCCAAATTCGACACGAGAGAAGTTCTTAGACCACCTCTCAAAAGATTTTTATCATATTATTTTATTTGTAGGAAATATATTTTACTCTAAATGGAGCCCAAATGATAGCTACCTACTAGCTAATGATAATGAAATTATCACATTCAAAGAAATAAATAATGCTTTGAGTCAAAATAACTCAAATTTACAACCTCTATTATTTTTCAACACCCAGATTTTTGATATCGAAGGTCAAAAACTAAAGAATGTTCTTAAAACGTTTGGAGAGGTTATTGCTCAATTCGATCAAACTAAATTTACTGGGATTATTTCGAGAACTTACCCACTTTTCAACGAAGAAACGAAAGATATTACCTCAATCTTTTTCATTAATTTATTCAATAATAATAGCCAAGGAGTATCACTTCTTAAGGCTCGTCAACAATGTATAGCAAAGCAGATGGAAGAAATTGTGGAACAACAATTTAAAGACTCACTAAAAAAAGACGGTGCTGCAAGAATTGATTTAAGAAGCAGTTTAGCAGTATCAAGTTTTCTACTCTACGGACAACCTTGGAAAAGGTTAAATCCGTGAATTTAATAGTTTTTATATAAAAAAATAGAGAATAATAAATATTTATAAAGACATTTTTAATTAATTAATACAAGAATTAAATTTAAAATATCAAACGTGTAAAATTCATTATTAAAAAAGAAATTAATAGAAACTAATTTAATGAATAAGTATATGTTT
>JAHQWI010000127.1 GCA_029856085.1 Promethearchaeia archaeon
GTCATATCTATATCGTAAACTACTTGAGTTTGTATAAATTCTGCTCCTGCTTCAGCCTTCCTGCCAATTTTCAATATTTCTGCTTCCATAGGATCAGCGTTAGGATTAGCTGCACCTCCTACATGAAGTTTGGGGGGATGTTCAATTTCATGACCATTAATAGAACCTGTATCAACCATTTCTCTTACAAGTTTTATTAGTGTTGCTGAATCTAAATCGAAGACGGGTTTAGATTCTGGACAATCACCTAATGCTGTATGATCACCTGTAAGTGAAAGAATATTGTGTAAACCTAATGCTTGAGCTCCCATAATTTGTCCAATAATCCCTATTTTATTCCAATCTCTTACTGTTAATTGCCACACACATTCCAAACCCGTTTCTCTTTGAATAATATGTGATGCTGCCATTGAATTAATGGTAACTATTGCTAAAGGACTGTCGGTCACGTTTGCAGCGACAACATAAGGTGCCATTTCTTTTGCTTCCTGAATCGTGTGAGAAAGATCACATGTTTTTTCTGGTTCAAGTTCGCCTGTTAAGACAAATTCTCCTTTTGCAATCATCTCTCCTAATTTTGAGTATACTTTCTTTTCTGTCATTTCATTACCTCCAAACTACTTCTCGTTGATGACCTGATTCACTCCAATCTACAGGATCTCTCAACTTCGTAAATAAATCTAATCTTCCTAATTCTTTCAATCGGTTGAAAATTAACACCCAACCACAATCTTTTTCATAATTACCAACTTCACATTTGCCGCGAACCATACCACCACATGGTCCATTCATAAGTGATTTAGCACAAGTTGTGATTGGACAAATTCCACCTGTCTCATTTAATAAACAATCTCCACATCCACGACAGCGCATATAGAATCTACCGATCCTTTCTGTCATTCCCATAAATTCTGTATTATTACTAATAAAAACAGGGATATTTGGATGTTTTTTAGAAAGAACTTGAATAATACTTGCCACCCCTAAACCACAACTTAATGTCAGTATCGCATCTATTTCCCCTAATTCTTTGTCAATTTTGCGAAAATCTTTCATCATAACTCTATTATCACAGACTTCTTCAGGAACAATTGTTATCACTATTTCAAATCCCTCTTGCTCCAATTTCTCTGCCATTTCCTTCGCGCCCTCGGTACCACCAGTTTGACACATTGCCGCACAACTGCCACAAGAAACAAGCCCAATCTTTTTCACGTTTTTTAAAGCACCTAAAACTTCTTCAAAAGGTTTTTTCGTTGTTATTACTGTCATTTTCTAATTCACTCTTTCAATATTTATTTTTATTATTATCTTTAATTATTGAAATTAATCATGATATTTATTATTTTGAATTATGAAATGTAATGTTTTCGAAAAGAAAAATATTAAAAACAAAGATTTTTTAAGCTATTAATAGAAAAATCTCATTGAATCTCATTGAATCATTTGATCACGGTTTTAAGGTCGGATGGGTTTTTTATTTCTAAAATCTCACTTGTTTTGATTGGTATATTTAGGGTTTGCCAAATTTCCGAATTTTCTCTTATGATTTCGGTAAAACGCGTTAACATTTGCAATGCGGGATATAATTGCCCCTTGATAACATAGCACGTCAAAAACGGTTCAACTGGGTTTACAAGGGATTCCTTAAAAGCCTTTGGTACAATAATTTGTATCGATTCTAAAAAAAAATTAAATAAATTTTTGGATAAACTCATTTACACTTGCAAATGCATTTCTACTTTCGGATAGTTCCTCTCCAAAATTTTGAAAAACATGAGTCATATTCTCATATATTTCAAGTTTAACCTCTACTCCAGCTGTCTTTGCTCGTTCGGCTAAGGAGATTGAGTCGTCTACTAATGCTTCAATTCCACCAGCCTGAATAAGTAACGGAGGTAATCCTTTTAGATCGGCAAAAACTGGTGAAATTAAGGGATTACTAAGAGATTCCTTCTGGGCATATGATTTAGCCATGTTTTTAATACCCTCTAGTATTAAAGGCTCAAATTTTTGGTTTCTAATAATGGATTTTCCACTTGCTGTAAGATCTACCCATGGTGACATCAAAACTCCAGCTGCGGGAAGTGATAATTTTTCCTCTTTTAGTTTTAATAGAGTTGCGATTGCTAATCCGCCACCTGCTGACTCTCCACCAATAATTATCTTTTTCGGGTCAAAACCCTTCGATATTAGCCATTTATATGATTCAATTGAATCTTCTAAGGCTGCAGGAAAAGGATATTCCGGAGCTAAATGATACTCAATGTTCAAACATCGTAAATGTGAGGCTCGTGAAATGTGATAAGGGATCCATCGACGACTTTCTAAAGTGCCCATGATATATCCTCCCCCAAATAAATTATAAAACACTTTTTCTTCATTAACTTCAGGAACGGAAATCCATTCAGCAGGAATGTTCCCAATTTTAAATCTTTCTATACCTACATCTTTAGGGATATTTTTTGCTCTTTCTCCTCCTAAATTATTTGAAATATGGCGATTAAATTCTATCATTGTTTTTCCATCTACATTTCCTGATGCTAAATCCCTAAGCGCTATGCTTTTTTGAGTCGCAAACTCTCTGGCTATCTTTCTTCTTAATTCAAAACTATCTTCTATTAATTTACCAAGTTCCTTATGAACTTTCGAGATTTCTTCATATGACATTTTTACTAACCAAATTCAATGTTACTTATTAAATTATAAATCTAAGACTCATTAAATTGTTTATGCAGATTTTTACTTTTAGAATCGTAGTAAAAGTTAACTATTGCTCGTAAATATTTCAGTAATCATTCACAGATTTTGATAAAATTTTGCTCATAAAACGGATAGATCCAATATAAATCCAGTCATTAGGTTTCCTAAGGAGCAACAATTAATGCTATTTTTGATAAGAAATACTTATCGGCTAATAAAATTTTAAAGAATAGTATCCTTAGTGAAAATTATATATACTTAGTATTCTTGTAAATTACTTAGTGATAAAAATGGATGTCAAAAAAATTATCGAAGAAAAGAAGGTCACAATTACAAATCAAGGAATGATAACAATACCCGCAGCATTTAGAAAGATTTATGGCTTAAAAGATGGTGATAAAGTTCTGATTGTTGAAGACGAAGGCACGTTGAAGATAATTCCATTAAAGGATAATGATGAATTGAAGAGAAATTCTTACAATACAAAAGAAATGTTAAACCAAATGAAAAAGAGTAAAATAGAAGAATTAAATAGGGAAGCATAATGGGAAAAACTATTTGTTTAGACACAGGAATGATCACACTCCTATATTCAAAAGACACTCCTCAGCCAATTTTACAACTTTTTAAAAATATTAAGGAGGAAAAAATCGAGGCACACGTTCTATCCCCCCTCATGGCTGAATCATTTTATCATATATGCAAATTAAGTGGAAAAGTAGCAGCGGAAACGATATTAGCGACATTCCTTAATACATATCCGATTAAATTAGTAAATTTGAATCAATCTCTTATAATTAAAGCAGGCCTATTAAAATGTCAACACGCTAAAATTCTGTCATATAATGATTGTTTCGCCATAGCCTATGCTTTAAATAAAAAATTTACATTCCATACTACTGAAAAACGTATAGGAAAAATTTTCCCCACATTAAAACTGAAAACTTATTCTTTTTAAATGAATTATTCTGTTAAAGCATTTAAATATAAAGAGGTTGAGGTTAAGAAGCGGTTAATTGCAATCATAGATTCGAAAAATATCAATGTATTAGACATTTCTACATCTTCAATATTATTTGCATTTGAGATAGCTGAAAAATACAGAACTGGAGGACGAGACTCCCTTATTGCAGCAAGTTTACTAGAAAATAAGATTAAGGAGATCTATTCTCATGATTCTGATTTTGATAAAATAGAGCTTATAAAAAGAATTGATCCAATATAAAATAT
>JAHQWI010000128.1 GCA_029856085.1 Promethearchaeia archaeon
AGAGAAAATAAAATAAAAAGCTGCAGGGAGACATGTTGGGGAATAAACCATCCATTAATTATATTTTTCTATTCTAATAATTATTGACGAAAAACTACCCACACTATTTTTAAAAGATTTCCATTTTTCGTTAATCATTAAGTATTTAACTGCTTTAGAACTTAATGTATGTAAATTATCCATATTCCCCAATCAAATGGATTTAAAGATTATCATAATCCTACATGAAATGACTAATTCCGTCGCACCCCCCTTTTAAATAAACTTAAATTCAATTCTACAATTGTCTATTTATTGATTTCAAATAAAATAAAAAGTGTGATGTAAAATATCATTTGAAGAATTAAGTAAAAAATTAGCAGAATTTATGAAAGATACTAAAGAAATTGAGCTTACCGATGTAGACTTATTTGCTGAATACCTTGAATTCCAAATGCTACCAAGCATAATACAAAGTGCGGCTCAAGCTGTATTACCTGGAGTACCTGGAAAAGCTGAATGGACTCCTGCCAAATTCGCACTCGATATAGACTTCCTTGGTAAAATTGAGACAATAGAATTCGTACGTTCTAATGGGAAAAGAGCTGTAATCGGTGGAGAAGTTGCTCCTCCCTTTTATAATTTTCTGGGGTTAGATAAACGGAATCCTAATCCGCCATTAGTAACTTATGACGTGTTTGATATGGGTGCAAAGATGATGCTTCCTAAACCGATCAAGCAAGAATACGGTGATGTATTAGCAGATCCGGCAGAATGGGCTAAATTTGCAGTAGATAAATTTGGTGCCGAATGTATAACATTTCACTCGTTATCAATAGACCCAGCAATGGGAGACGCTCCAATTTCGCAGTCTAGAAAGTTTCTTGAAGATATACTCCAAGCTGTTGATGTTCCTGTCATAATTGGATGTTCAGGAAATAAGAAAAAAGATGTTGAAATGTTCACAGAATTGGCAGCCATCTCAGAGAGCGAAGTTCTCATGCTTTCTGCAGCAGATAAGGCCACTTGGGAAGAAGTTATCCCTCTTGCTGTTAAACATGACCATAATTGCTTGTTATGGACAAGTTTAGATCTAAATAACCAAATTAAAATGAATAAGGATGCTCTCGAATTAGGACTCCCCCCGAATCGGATCGTTATGGATCCAACCTGCGCAACAGCTTAAATTACATAAAATTCTTATGTAGCTGCGAGATTAGGATACGGGATGGAGTATAGTTTCAGTATCTACCAACGAATGCGTATTGCTGGGCTTCTAGGTGAAACCGATCTTGCCTATCCTATAAGTGGAGGAACAACAAATGCATGGGGCGCACGCGAAGCATGGATGAGCGAAAAACAAGCACCTGATTGGGGATTACGCCAATATAGAGGACCTATGTGGGAAATTATCAATGCTATGTCTTTAAGCCTAGTAGGCTTAGATTTAGCAATGATGTTCCACCCAGTAGCAGCAAAGCATGTAAAAGAAATAACAGCTCAATTCTTTGAAGCCGTTCCAAAAGAATTAGATGCGAAAGGTTATGCAGATTGGGTTAATGCAAATTTAAAGCGTTAAAATTCATTAATATTTTTTTTTTATTTTTTTTATTTTTTATGAATTTAGAGTTTTATTCTCTATCCTAAATATTTAGATGTTTCAGTAAACGAATAAAAACAAATTTATCTGATTTTATAATTACTATTTTATTCAATTTATTTAAAAAATACATTTGGATTTAAGTATGAAAGAAATTGCTAATGATGTTTATGTGGTAAAACCTTATGATCCTAATATTGTTGATTGTTGCGTTTACCTTGTAGACACTAAAAGTGATGATGGATTAATTTTAATTGATGCTGGGATTAATTTCGAACCAATCCAAGAAATTGAAAAAGAAGGTTTCAAATTAAAGGATATTAAACATTGTCTTATAACACACGGTCATTTGGATCATTTTGGAGTTTGTCATAGGCTAAAAGAATTTAATAAAAACATTAAATTTTATGCGCATGAGCTGGATACTAAAAGGATTGAGCAAAAACCAACAGAACCATACCCAAATCAATTTTTTGCTAATTATAAATATGAACCAGTTAAAATAACTCGTAAAATTAAAAAAGATAATGAGATCTTAAAATTTGGGCAACTGGAATTTAGGTGTATTCACATTCCCGGACATACGGCAGGATCAGTAGCATATCTTTTGGATATTGGAGAAAAAAAGATTCTTTTTGCTGGAGATATTCCAGGAGTTGCTATAAATATTGGAGATGGTGATTTAGATCAATACATTAGATCAATGGAGAAATTAATTGCTCTCCATATTGATATTATGTGTGAGGGACACGAGGATATAACACAACCTGCGGAAAAAGTATCGAGATTTATCAAAGGATATTTGAAATTTAATAAGGATCTTAATTCAGTGGTTTTGGAAAATCCATACAATACAAAAGTTATATTAAGTTTAGCTTTACAATCCTATGAGCTTGGATGGTATAGTTCCGTTGTAGATTTTTGTAATTACTTATTAGAGGTTGATCCTAAAAATTCTGATGCTAAAGAATTACGAGAAAAGGCTAAAAAACAAAATCCTCCTAAAATAGAATATGTAAAAAGACTAATTGAAGAAAATTATAAGGGTTAAAAATAAAGGAAAAGATATAGAGGAAATTATACAAATAAATTAAATTTAAGTTAATTTTTCTTTTAACTTTGTTGCCTCTTCTTTCACATCAGCACTTTCAAACCATTCATTAATTTCGCTTAAATCTTCAGTTGGATATGAATAAGAATGGTCTAAATCAGGATATTTACTACCAATTATCTCATCCTTATAAGCGTTTAAAGCGTTTCTAATATTTTCCCCAACCTTACCAAAGTGTTTTACAAATTTTGGCTTAAATTCCGTGAAAATTCCTAGCATATCATAAATGATTATAATTTGGCCATCGCAATATTGTCCGGCTCCAATACCAATAGTTGGGATGTCAATTGTACTTGTTACTAATTTTGCAATTTGCCATGGAATACCTTCTAAAACAATAGAAAACACTCCGGCATTTTGTAAATTTATTGCATCCATTATTAATTTCTTTGCAGCATCTAGGGTTTTACCTTGGACTAAATGTCCTCCAAATCTATAAACTTTTTGTGGGGTTAGGCCAATATGTCCCATCACTTCTATGTCTGCATCGATTATAGCTTTTATAGTAGGTAAAATTTCTGTACCTCCTTCGACTTTGACAGCTTCAGCACCGCCCTCTTGAATAAATCTTCCTGCATTATACACAGCATCCCTAACATCTATTTTATAAGAAAGAAATGGCATATCGCCAACCAATAATGCATTTGACACTCCTCTGGAAACAGCTTTAGTATGATGAATCATCTCCTCTATCGTGACTCCTAATGTGTTTTCATGACCAAGAATTACCTGTGAAAGTGAATCCCCTACTAGAATTAAATCAAATCCACACTCATCAACAATTTTAGCTATCGAATAATCATATGCTGTTATCGTAACTATTTTTTCTCCTTTTTGCTTTTTCTCAATAATTTTTTTTGTAGTCATTTTTTGTAAGGACATAAGTTAATATAATCTCAGCTTTTTGAAAAATTTATTTTTGTATATTCTTTCTTTTTTATAATATTTAATTTCTACTTTCAATCTATAATTAAATTTGGATTTAAAAATCTGGTTCATATTAAAATTTTTCTAAATAACGACCTCAAACTAATTGGGAACTACTTTTTAATACTTTAAATACATTTCCATGAATCAACAAGTAATTGATATTCAAAGTATTTATCGGTAATTTTGGATCTTGGATTTTTATGTTTGCTTTCCACTTTGATTAATTTACCCGTTGTTTCAATTTTAGTATTACACGAAAGATTTTCTTTAGTGTATATTAC
>JAHQWI010000129.1 GCA_029856085.1 Promethearchaeia archaeon
CAATAACATCTATAAAATATTCAATAATATGTTCAAGAGGTCCGCATTCTATTACGTGAAATTTCTCGATGAGTCTTTGGCTTGATGGCTGACTTTGCGGCAACTCCTTTATATCATCATAATTATAATATTCTAGAAATAGAGATGTTAATGCTTCCATTTCTAAAACTGTCCGGCAAGGAATAAACACTTTGTTTAAATCATACAAAATTGTGCTGCTTTCTGGCATAATAAAAAATCCTTTTAATTACAGATTTGAGTTAATTAATAATAACCCTCTATCTTATCAAATAATATTCTAGATTTCCATTTAAATAAGTTTTATGATTGAATCTAGAATCCCGAAATTTTAAACAATAAAAAAAAGATAGAAAAAAAATCAAATAAAATTAAAGAGTTTTATACCAATCGGCTTAAAAGCATCTGTGAATGACTTGAGGACCCATCTCTTTGTATTCCCGCCTTGTAACCCACATTCTGTGGAAGGTCTTCAAGGAACTTAAGATTGAGCCACCAATCCATACTGAATACATACGCTCTGGAGGTGCGATAATCTTTACATCAACTGATTCTGGAATCTGTTCTTTTATTTCCTTCGTTAATCTCTCCTTAATCCCCGGAAACATTGTAGAACCACCAGAAAGAACTATATTGCTATAAAGGTCTCTTCGAAGGTCAACATCACATTCAGAGATAGCTCCGACGATGACATCATCTAAAGGCTCTAATTCTTTTCCGATTACTGATGGATTGAAGAAACATTCAGGTGCTAAGAATCTTTCAACACCTACATTAATGGTTTCACCATCAGGAAGCATGTAACTTTTTTCCATTCCAGCGACTTTCTTAGAGAGCATCATCTCTTTTTCTGGATCGATAGCTACATAACAGAGCTTTTCCTTAATGTCTCGAACTATTTGTTTCTCTGCTGATGTGGTAAATGAGTATCCCTTTTGCCTTAGAAGTCTTTGTAAGTAGGTGGTAATATCCCGACCAGCAAGATCAATTCTCTGGATAGCATGACTTAAAGCAAATCCTTCGAAAATTGGTACAACGTGAGAAACACCGTCACCAATATCGATAACACACCCAGTAGTACGACCAGAAGCATACAGTGATAAAACTGCTTGCATTGCTACATATAAAGCAGGTGTATTGAACGTCTCAAACATAATTTCAGCCATTTTTTCTCTGTTTGGACGTGGATTTAATGGTGCTTCTGTCAAAAGTACTGGATGTTCGCTAGGATCAATACGAAGATCTGTATAGAAAGTATAATGCCAGATCTTTTCCATAGCGGTCCAATCCTCTATGATACCATGTTCAACAGGGAACATGAGTTTCAAAACACCTTTAAGCTGCATGGCTTCTTCTCCAATGTAGTATTCCCGTGTATAATGCTCGACATCTGTCATTATAGACTCATATTTTGGATAACCAATAAGAGTTGGGAAAACAGAACGAGGTTGATCTTCTCCGGCGAAACCGTTTTTCGAGATTCCTGTACCGTTATCCACGACAAGGGCTTTGGCGTTTAAAAAGCTTTCTTCTTCTGCCATATTTTATTATCAGCCTATTTTTTTAATTTTAATTATTTTGGATTATATTTTATATTACTTGTGGTAATTTTACTTTTTATATTTTTATCAAAAAATTGTTTTTTTTGATTGTAAAATACAAAATTTAATAATCTAATAAATTATGTATTTATAAATTTTTTTAAACCAGAAACAAAAACTACCCTATTTTTAAAGGATTTATAAATAAAGTATGAAATCTCGTGAAGTATCTGATTGGTAAATTAGCGTATTACAATCTAATCATATTTTCGTCATATTATGATTTTACAACAAAGAGTGTAAAAATTTTCCGAAATCGAAAAGAATTGTTATAAAAAAATGTAGTCTCCGACTTTAATATTTATGGCTTAATCCCCTAAAAGATATTTATTTCACAAAATAGATACAAAAATAATTAGGTAAAAATTATTAATTATTGTTGAAATGGAATTGAATCCCGATTATATCAAAGAGAATCTATCTGAAATTGGAAAAGGGGAGGGTTTAAATCTATTAAGAGAGCTTATTAATAGTTCGAATGATTCTAATATACGTAAGAAAGCATTAGAAAACTTTGGAATGATAGAGGAGGGCACCAATTTCTCATTTTTCGAACAAATATTCCTTTCTGATGAAAATCTTGATATTAGATTGATTGCGGGTAAGATACTAAAAGACAAATATTTAACTCATAAGAAACTTTCTCGTCTTCTTGAATATACACTAAAGGAATTAGATAATGTAGGCCAAAAGATTTTTGCGATAAGAACTCTAAACTCAATGGATAGTGTAGAAACGCGAAAAATTTTAACAGAATATCTAAAAGAATTTATAAAGATAAAATTTAAGGATAAAAATTATAACCTCCAACTTACCTATGATTACAAACTACCAATCCCTGAAAATATTATTGAAATTTTTATTAATCTAATTTTAAGCGACTTTTATGAATATAAATGTCAATATTTTGTTTCGCTTAGAAGAGGAAAGATTGTTGCGTTAAATTGTGAAAGTTCTAGCATAAGAGAAATATCAGATATTTATGGATTTTATTTACTAAATAGTTTGGAACATCTTTCATTACAGAGAAATAAACTTCGAATAATCTCAAATCTTCAACATTTAACGCAATTAAAAACTCTAAATTTATCTCATAATAAATTGGAAAAAATTGAAAACCTCCAGAGTTTGGCTAAATTAGAAGAGTTACATTTATCAAATAATAAGATATATAGAATAGATAACTTAGAATCATTACCAAATTTAAAAAAATTGACCCTTAGTTATAACTCAATTAAACTTATCGAAAACTTAAATTCTTTGATTTGGTTAGAAGTTTTAAATTTGAGTCATAATGATATCTCAAATATAAATAATATGGATAAATTAGTGAACTTAAGAAGATTAAACCTTTCCTCCAATAGAATTGAAAAGATGGGAGGTCTTATTTGCCTAAAAGAATTGATGTGGTTATATCTAAATGATAATAATATATCTAAAATTGAAGGTTTATCAACTCTAAATAAATTGAAAGGATTATATCTTTCAAATAATATAATTGAAAGAATTGAGTCATTAGAAGATTTATTCAATTTAAAGAAATTAGAGTTGTCTAATAATAGAATCAACAAACTGGAAGGTTTACAAAAATTAGGAGAACTGCAGGAATTATACTTAGATAATAATATTATAAAAAAAATAGAGTGTTTGGAAGGTCTAAATAGTTTAATAATGTTACATATTGGGAGAAACGAAATAGAAGAATTTAGAAAGGAAAATGTAGAAAGTCTGAGAAACTTGAATTTTTTATTTCTTAATGAAAATCCTTTAAATCAGAAGAGTTTTGTAGAATATCAAAAAAGAATTAAATTCCCTTAAATAGGTACAGTAAACCTTTTCATTTTAAAATATAAGGGGTTATTTATTTTGATATAAATACTCATCAATCCAAAGTTCCATTAGAACTTCGTCATAATATTTTGCATCCATATAAAACTGTTTTTTTCTAACGCCTACTACTTTAAATCCTATTTTCTTATAGAGATGTAACGCTCTTTCGTTTGTCGAAAAACAACTCAAAACAATTTTTTCTTTATTATCTAATTTTTTAGATTCTCGAATTGCTATATCAATTAAATTATAACCAATCCCTAAATCTCGATATTTTTTCTTTACTATAATTCCTAACATCCCAACATGTAGACCGGCATCCCATTCAGAATGGGAAATTTCACATTGTCCAATGATGTTATAGGGAGGTTTAGATTTTTGATCTTTAGCTATAATACAAATTTCTTTTTCATTTTTAATTTTACGATACCAAGAATCTTTTTCTAGTCTAGATCTAACAGGAAAAAATACAGGTAAGTATATTCCTTCTTCTACTACCTCATTGAAATTATTCCAAACACCCTCAATATCTGATTTGCTTAGATGTCTGATTACTATTTTTTCTCCTGTTTTCAACTCTAAAGTCTTATTCATTACTTAAATATAAATTTTTATAATTAAATTCCTTATGGTAATATTATGGAAAATAAAGATGATGAATCCGTTAAAAAAGAAGAAGAAGAAAAGGAAAAAACTGGACAAAAAAATAAGCTTGTTGCTAAAGATTTAGTTACATTAAAGCATGTAGAAGTTAAAAAACAAGAAATTAGTCCAGAAACAAGAGATCTTGCTCAAACTCTAAAAGAAAGTTATATTGAACATGATCAATTTGAGAGACTCACAAATGATGAAATTACAATCCTTGAAACATTTATGGGTAAAAGGCTTTTTTTAGAGCGAATAGCTATTATCGTCAACCAATCAAGGATACCATTAGGGATTCCTGGTTTTAAAAAAGCAGAATTTGAAAAAATCTTAGATGACCTTATCTCCAAGGGTTATATTGAGTTTGATGTAGTGGGAGATAAAAATGTGTATTTTCTTACAGAGAGAGGCAAATATAGGGTTCAATAAATAACCTTGATATATTGCATTTACTAAATAAGAACAGAAAATAGCTTTTTTAGTATTGATTTTTGAGATTTTTTTAATCCATAAACTAATCTTTTTTTAAGATTAGCTTGTTTATTAGAATGTCTTGAAATTCCCCATTTGGATTTTCACGTCTAATGGTTAAAGGCAAGATTTTCTCTTTCAATTCCAGTATAGCAATCTTAATAGGGTTGATTATATTTTTAGGCTTATCGATTAAAATTGGGGCCCCAAATGAGATCTGTAGAGCCCTTGCGCCTAAAATCCGCGCTTTTTCGTATCTAGTTAAAAATATTGGCCCAATCTTAATGTATTCTCTAACTTCTTTATAATGTTTGCGTAGTTCTCGAGATTCTAAAAAACTAGACATGGTTGTAGTAACCAAAAAATCAGTAATTAGATTTTTAAAATACAGAATATCATATAACTTTTTCGATAATAAAAGTATATATAGTAAGTGCGCGAGGAGGGAAGTATTCAAACCGAAAAAAGTCTTCGGGATTTTGAACCCCCGACCATCGAGATTTACATGTTAAATCATTGTAAATTTACACGGTGTGAGCGTGTCGTTATAGCCACTAAACCACTCGCGCTTATTTGTATTTAAGAATAATGCGCTATATGAATTAAATCTTTTCTTAATCTATCATAAAATCTAATTTATTAAAATAATAGTAATTCAATTTAAGAACATGAGCGTTTTTTATTGATCTTATTAAGTCTTATAGTTTATATATATAATTTCAATTCTTTACTTCAAAGCGATAATAAGTAATTCTTCTGGTGATATCAGTCTCAACAAATAAAGATTTCATTTCTCATCCTTTAATCAAGCCAAATCTTGTTTCACGTAGAGAGTATCAAGAAAAAATTTTTATCAATTGTTTAAATAATAATTGTTTAGTTGTAATTCCTACTGGTTTAGGAAAAACCGTTATCGCTTTAATGCTTGCTGTGCATAGACTAACCGAGATCTCAAAATCAAAAGTTATTTTTTTAGCACCTACAAAACCTTTGGTAGAACAACATTATAAATCATTTCTAGATCTTACATTAGTCCCGCCAGATTCATTACAATCTCTTACTGGTGCAATATCTCCTGAAAAAAGAAAAGTTATCTGGAACCAAATAAAAGTAGCTTTTATGACTCCTCAAGTCCTACAGAATGACTTAATTTCCAGCTTGTACTCAATTAAGGATGTTTCATTAATTATATTTGATGAATGCCATAGAGCAGTTGGCGATTATGCATATTGTTTTATTGCAAAAAAATATATGGAGAATACGGGAACCCATCAGATATTAGGTCTTACAGCTAGCCCAGGTTCCACTCTAGAAAAAATAAATGAAATTAAAGAAAATCTATTCATAGATCATTTAGAGATAAGAACAGATAAAGATATCGACGTAAAACACTATGTTCAGAAAGTTGATAATGAATGGATTAAAATATCCTTGCCTAATGAATTCTTGGAAATAAAAAGAATATTAGACGAGAAATTGAAAGAGATCTACAAATGGCTAAAAGAAAAGGATTTACTTAATTCATTTGATCTCAATAAAATTACCCGAAAAAATCTGCTTCAATTAAATAATACAATTAATAGGAGGATATCAGCTTCGCGAGACGATAATGAGAAATTTGAGATGTTTTATGCTAAAAAACTGCAAGCTAACGCTATAAGGATATCTCACATGTCAGAACTTCTTGAAACACAAGGAATTAATGCGTTAAAAGATTACTTAGAAAAAAATGAAGAAAAAATTAAAAGTAACACAGCTAACAAATCTCTTAAGGAATTATTTGCAGATAAAAATTTTAGGAAAGTACAGGAATTAACATATCAGGTTCAATCTAAAGGCATTGTTCATCCTAAACTTGAGTATTTAAAAGAGATATTAACTACCCAATTACGGGAAAATAAAGGGTCAAGAGTTTTAGTTTTTGCCCATTTTCGAGATTCCGTTAATAATATTGTAAGATATTTTAAAGAAGATAACATCGTTAAGGCACATAAATTCGTTGGTCAAGCACATAAAGGATCTGATAAAGGATTAACACAAAAAGTACAGATTAGACTTCTTGAAGAATTCAAAGAAGGGATTTATAATACTCTTGTAGGGACTAGTGTTGCTGAGGAAGGTTTAGATATTGCTGAATGTGATTTAGTTGTATTTTATGATGTTGTTCCAAGTGCTATTCGCTCAATTCAGAGACGGGGTCGGACAGGTCGTAAAAAAGAAGGGAAGGTTCTTATTTTAATGGCAGAAGGAACAAGAGATGAAGGGTATTATTGGGCTGAGAAAGCAAAAGAAAGAAATATGAGAGATAGTTTGAAAAGAATTAAATTGTCTGAAGATGGCACTAAGAAGGGTCAGTCAAACCTACTTAACTTTATTGAAAAAACAGAAGATGATACAGCTTTAAATCAAAAAATCACGAACGCTGAACAATTTGAAATAGTTTGTGATAATAGAGAAACAGCTTCTTCAGTTGTGAGGCATTTATCATTGATGGGAATTAATCTGAAATTAGAACAATTATCTGTTGGTGACTATGTAATTTCAAAACGAGTTGGTATTGAGAGAAAAAGTTCACAAGATTTTACTGACTCTATAAAAGATGGAAGGTTGTTTAAAGAATTAAAGGATTTAACAGATAACTATGATAGAGCTATATTAATTTTAGAAGAAGATCCATTTGAGAATTTAAGTCTTAGCGAAAATGCTATTTATGGAGCAATTACATCAATAATTTTAAACTTGGGAGTGATAATATATAAAACAAAGGATGCTAAAGAAACCGCAATGTTTTTATATCAGTTAGCAAAAAAAGAACAATCAGATAGCAATACAACATTGAAATTAAGGTTTGATAAAGCTCCAATTGAAACTTCTCGTCTTTTAGAATATCTTATTGCAGGGATCCCAGGAATTAATACACTTAGAGCTAAAAATTTATTAAAAGAATTAAAAACGTTACAAAATATTTTCTTAGCAGATATACCTGACCTAACAAAAATTGAAAATATTGGAAAAAAAATTGCTCAAGAAATATATAAAATTAGCAGATATAAATACAAGAATGATCATTAGATTAAAATAGATATA
Organism: Promethearchaeia archaeon; assembly: GCA_029856085.1. GTDB lineage: Archaea > Asgardarchaeota > Lokiarchaeia > Sigyniarchaeales > SOKP01 > Loki-b32. Next base: position 7,653 of record JAHQWI010000129.1, read on the forward strand.
AAATCTCTATTTGATTAAAATGATAAAAAAGATTTTTAACGTTTTTAATAATTATTAATTATATTATTGAATTTAATTAGATAAATAAACAACCCGTGCAAAATAAAAATATGATAAAGTTTAAAGTCGTTGTTGCTGGGGCTAAAAATGTAGGAAAAACTTCACTAATTCGTCGATTTGCTACAGGCAAATTTGAAATATCTACATTATCTACAATAGGTGTAGATTTTGAGACAAAAAAAGTAATTGTCGACGATACAGAGATATTGCTTAATATTTGGGACTTCGCAGGTGAGAAGAAATTCCGACTTTTATTTCCTTCTTATGTTTCAGGTGCTTCTGGAGCTTTAATGTTATACGATGTTACTAATCAAGATTCCGTAAAGGATCTTTATGATTGGATAAATGTAATATCGTCTGTTCCTAATTCGCCCAAAACAAAGATATTAATTGAGGCAAAAACCGATTTAGAAAGGAAAGTTAAAAAAGAAGAAGCACAGCAAATTTTTGAAAAATTCAATTTTCAAGGAGAATTATTAAATACATCCGCCAAAACAGGTGAGAATGTTGAAAAAGCATTTGAGATGTTAGGACGCGAGATATTAAAAAAATCTCTACAAAAATGCACAAATTGTGGAGAAATGTATCCAATTGAATTAAAATTCTGTCAATATTGCGGTTCAAAAACAGCCTAAATGTTTTACTTATTGAATAATTTGCTCTCTTTCTTTCCGTATTATTAGAAATATCTGAAGTTAAGAAAAATTTATTTACAAATGTAGATTTGAAGAACTATATTGATTATCATGAGTGGATTTTATTATGCATTACGAAATTAGTCAGGATGTTGCGGAAATTAATGAAAGACTGAAAAAAGAAGTTATTACATTTGAAGGTAAGACAATTTTAGTTACAGGTGGTGCAGGTTTTCTTGGTAGTTGGGTATGTGATGTTTTGGTTAAACAGAACGCATATTGTATTTGTTTAGACAATTTAACTTCAGGTCAACCGAAAAATATAATACACCTTATGGGAGAAGATAATTTTAGATTCATAAATCATGATATATCTTACCCAATATATTTTGGGATGAGCTATCATCCATTAGGTATTTGTATAAGTGATATTAAAAAAATAGATATTGTTATGCATATGGCTAGCAGAGCATCTCCATTTGAATTTAAAGTCAATCCAATTTCTATTTTAAGGAGCAACACTCTGGGAACGTTGAATTCTTTAGGAATCGCAAAATTCCATAATGCAATATTTTTTTATACAAGTACTTCTGAGGTTTACGGAAATCCTCCTAAGGAAGCAGTTCCCTCACCAGAAAGTTATTTTGGGCATGTGAATCCTGTTGGACCAAGAAGCTGTTATGATGAGTCTAAAAGGGCTGGGGAGGCTTTTATTAAAGCTTATGAACTTCAACATCAAATGAGAACAAAGATAGTGAGAATTTTTAATACTTCTGGACCAAGAATACGCCATGGTCCCGAATTTGGAAGGGTAGTCCCAAATTTCATAAATCAAGCTTTGAATGATGAGGATATAACTATCTTTGGGGATGGAACACAAACGAGATCTTTTATTTATATAGTAGATGAGATTGAAGGTATTCTTAAAATGGTTTATAAGGATGAAGCAAATGGAGAAGTTATTAATTTAGGCAATAATACAGAATACACTATTTTAGAATTAGCCAATATTATCAAAGATTTGACAAACTCTAACTCTAAAATAGTATTTAAACCATTACCTATAGATGATCCTGTACGTAGATGCCCTGATATTACCAAAGCAAAAAAAATCTTAAATTGGAAACCAACAACTTCATTGGAAGATGGACTTAAAAAAACTATTGCCTGGTTCAAAGATAATGGATGATACAAACAATATAAAAGAGAAAATTAAATCCAGTAAAAAAGAATTTGATACATTACTTAAAATCTGTTTAATTACTGGAATTATAATTATATCTGGTTTTATTATCTACCAAGCTTTTAAGCCTGAACCAGGTTATGTTACTTTTGGTATTTTAAATAAGAATCAAGAAGCGGAGAATTATCCTACCGAAGCTTCTATTAATGAAAATATTTCTTTTTATCTTACTGTTGAGAATTACTTAGATCGAGATTTTTCCTATCAAATTCAGATTAAGAAAGGGGATAATATGACTTCTATGAATCTCGCTTCTGGTTCTGATGGCGCTCTTAATTTTACAATAGGAAATTTCACTTTAAAAAATAAGCAGAGCTGGCTTTCAGAAAAATTGAATGTTTCGTTCTCAGAGGTAGGAGAAAATCAAATAATAATAGCGGAATTATGGCAAATTAAAAATACAGAAATAGTGTTTTACAATATTCTTTGGCTACGAATTAATATAACCTCTTAATTTTCTCCCCCAATAATTTGTACATCCTCTACTCTTACATAAGGTGCTTGAAAGGCACCATAATTTTTAAATTCTTTAGACAAAGCCTTAATATTTTTGAAAAGATCCAACAGGTTTATACCAATCATAGTTTCGTTTAAAGGTTCTTTAACTTCTCCATTTATGATTAAGTTTCCATGTAGAATTAAGCCAGAAAAATCGCCAGTGGAAATATTAGGGGTATCTCCTGTATAATCAAACAAAATTCCTTCTTTTACATCCTTTATCATTTCTTTTATGGTAATATCACCATTGGACATTATAAAATTCGTTGCCCCTATAGAAGGGATGGAATTATATGAACTTCTATATGCATTTCCTGTACTCTCAACACCTTCTTTACCTGCTGTATAACTATTGTGTAATAGACCTGTTTTTAGAAATTTACCTTTTTCAAAGATTTTTTTATTTTTACAAGGGACACCTTCTCCATCGAATATCGCAGATCCAACAGCGCCATCGATCAGCCCATTATCTTCAATATTTAAATATTTTGAACCAATTATTTCATCTCTTTTATCTACAAGAAAAGTTCTTTTGTATTGGAAGGATTCTCCATTTATAGCTGAAGCAATAGGTCTCATTATTAACTGTACAGTTCCTTTTGGGCTTAGAATAATAGGAACTTTCATACTTTTTATTTTTTTCCTATTGAGATTTCTTTTAGCTTCTTCAAGGGCTGTTTTAGCTACATCAAATGCTTTTAATCTTTTTATAGTTCGTTCAGATTGCCATTCATAACCATCTGAGGTTTCTTTGCTTACTTTATCTTTAACAATGATATGTGAAGAGAGTGAACAACTTGTATCTTTTCCTGAAACTTCTAAACCGTTTGAATTAAATATATTAGTTTTGGTATAATTGGTGATAAAACTTCCAGATTGTGAGATTGCGAGTTCATCCTGTTCACAAACATCAATTAAGATGTTTACATAACTCATGGAATCTTCTAATTGCAAAACTTTCAGATTCTTATCGAATAAACCTTTTACTATCGGATAATTTTGATAAGAACCAGGTAAATCATAGAAGTCAGGATCAGGGGTACTTACATTCATCATTTTTAGAGCAGTATTACAAAGTTCATTAACTGTTTTTTTCTCTAATTTATTTGAGAAAGCAAATCCTAAAGCACCCTTTTTATTGATAACTCGGACAGAAACACCATTGTCCTCTCCAGTTTCGCTATTTTTTACTGAATTTTCTTCAATGTCAATACTGATATATTTATTCTTTTCAAAAAAAATTTCAGCACATTTTAATTCATGAGCATTTTGCTCAATTAACTTTAGACCATACTTTGCCAAACCAAATACGTCAGAATCACTTTCCATTTAATTCAACCCTCCTACGGTAATATCTTCTATACGAATATAAGGTCCACCATCACAAACCCTAACACTTTGACCTCCTTTTCCGCACATTCCATCAGAGTAATCAACTTCTTTTCCAATTGCTGAAATTTTATTTAATACTTCAAGAATCATTCCACTTAGAGAAACATCTCTCATTAATTCCTTTTTCTCTCCATTTTCAATCTTGTATGAAAATTTACATTTAAACTGAAAATTTCCAGTAGATGGATTAGTATAGCCATATTGAAAATCCTCACAAAGAATTCCATTTTTAGTATCTTGAATTATTTCTTCTATGCTCCAATCTCCCGGTTCTATAAAGGTAAATCCCATACGAACTTGAGGTCTTGAAGAAAAAGATGATGATCTTCCATGACCGTTAGGAAGTGTGTCCATTCTCGAGGAAGTTTCTAAATTATGCAAGTAACTCTTAAGAATTCCATTTTCAATAATGGTAGTTTTTTGTGAAGGAATTCCTTCATCATCTACGAAATAACACCCAAACAATTCATAAGGTAAATTATAAATTTTACCTTGACCCATAGTCGGATTATCTATTATATTAACTTTTTCTGAGGCGACTTTCTTACCAATATTCCCTTTTAATATACTTTCATTGTTCAAAACCATATCTGCTTCAACTGCATGTCCGAATGCTTCGTGGATCATCGTACCTGTTAATTTTGGATCAGTTATAATTGTGAATTTACCTCCAATTGGAGATTTTGCGTTTAACAAATCGACAGCCTCTTTTGCTGATTTTTTACTCAAATTTTCTGCTTTTTCTGTCTTTATGATTTCAAATCCTCCAATACCTCCTACAGAATTTATAGCTCTTTGAATTATTCCATTGTCTTGAGTATAAACCAGACTGAACAACCTTAAAAATGATAAGTCTTGAAAAATATGGTTATTAAAAGAATTAATCAATAAACTATTAGCGTGACCATCACTATATAGAGTATGAGTATTTTTTACTTTTGAAGAGTATTCAGAGGCAATTTTTTCATGATTTTTAACTAGATTTATCTTCTCTTCAATGTCAACATCCTCTAATTTTTCTCTAGCCCGCGCTTTGAATTCTTTAATTAATGGATCGCGTGGTACTATTTTGAATTTATTTTTACATAATGATTCTGATAATCTTGCTAGTTTAATTGCTTTCTGAAATCCGGTTATTATTGCTTTTCTATTAAGATCTTTTAAAACGCAAAACCCCCAACCTCCATTAATAAAAGCTCTAATTCCACATTCAGTAATATAATGAGAAGATATTTCCTTACTTTTTAAATCTGTAAAATCTAATGTTGCACCACGACTTACTCCAGTTCTAACATCCCAATATTCAATTTTATCTCTAGAGATGCTATTCAGTTCTTTTATTAATTTATCATCTATGTCCTTTAAATCATCCTTGAAATCCATATTTTTTTCTCAGTTTTATTTTAGTTTCAATTTAATTCTAATGTATTTTGGTTAAAGATGTTTCATAAAAGAATTGTAGAAAACTATCTTAAATACCTTTGTTTTTTAAGTCAGCTACTTAACTTAAAACATATCTTCAAAAAAAAAGATTCAAGGTTTTGTCTTCAGCTCTTTAATAATTGTAATTGCTCCTTTTATTGTACATATTTTAGAAAACTTTGTAGAATTTTTGAATGAAAATGAATGATTACATTTCCAACATTTTTTTGTTTTAATAACTCGGTTCGTGTAATACCACGCCCCACATCTATAACATCGAAAAAAAAAGTATTTTTGTTTATTGTACATACAAAAAGGATTAAGTGAACAAAAAAATTTAATTTAAATTAGCCAGAAGATTTACTGATTTTTAATGTCTACTGTAGCACGTTAACATATTTCTAATTGTTTAAAAAATGAATTACTCGATATTTATCCAAATTATTTTATCTTAAATAAAATAAGATATATTTCTTGATGAATCATTATTTTAATTATAAGTAATAAAAAAAAGTAGAAATTATGGATCACAAATTTATTCATCCTATCGAAACGAGGTATCGAACTGATATTGCTGATTTATTTACTGAGGAAAAAAAGTTAGAAAATTGGCTGAAAGTTGAAGGTGTTTTAGCGGAAGTCCATGCAGAATTGGGAAATATTCCTAAAGAATCTGCGAAAGAAATTAGTAAGAAAGCTAGTTTAAATTACGTTAATTTAGAAAGAGTGAAAGAGATCGATAAGGAAATCCACCATGATTTAATGGCAATGGTAAAGGCTTTGGCTGAACAGTGTGAGGGTGGGGCCGGTAAATACGTTCATCTTGGAGCTACTAGTTATGATACGGAAGATACTGCGACTTCTTTACAGTTAAGAGAAGCTTTAAACTACATTAAAACTTCTTTATTGGATTTATTGAAAATTTTAATAAAAATTACGGAAGAAAAAAAGGAGCTAGTATGCATTGGAAGAACACATGGACAACATGCGATCCCTACGACGTATGGGATGAGATTTGGAGTATGGGCATATGAGATAAATAGACATCTTGACAGGATATCTGAAGTCTTAGAACGTATATCTTATGGCAAAATGTCTGGTGCTGTCGGTACCATGGCGAGTTTTGGAGAGAAAGGGATTGAAATACAAAAATTAGTTATGGAAAAACTTGATTTAAATCCTGTTCTTATTGCCAACCAAGTGGTTCAGAGAGATCGCCATGCTGAAGTTATATTTTTAACCTCTTTAATAGGACAAACTTTGGCTAAAATCGCAAGGGAAAATCGAGTCCTTCAGAGAAATGAAATAGCCGAGATGTTTGAACCATTCAAAAAAAAGCAAGTCGGAAGTTCTACAATGCCGCATAAGCGAAATCCTCATAAATCAGAGAGAATTTGTAGCTTGGCAAGAATAATTAAATCCAATGTCATCCCTGCTTTAGATAATATAGTTTTAGAGGATGAAAGAGATATTACAAACTCGGCATCTGAAAGAGTAATTATAGGGGAAAATTTTATATTATTAGACTATATAATTATGGAATTAGTGAAAAATCTTGAAGGCATTGAGTTTGATGCAGCTAAAATTGAAGAAAATCTAAATCTTACTAAAGGAGCATGCTTAACTGAAAAAGTAATGGTTCAACTTGTCAATAAGGGAATAGGAAGGCAGGAAGGACATGAAATTTTAAGACAAGCTGCAATATTAGCAAGAAAAGAAGATCTGTATATGAAAGATATTTTATATGAAAATAAAAAAGTCACAAATCTATTTTCAAAAGAAGAACTATCTGATTTATTTGATGCTCATAAATATATAGGTAAAGCGATTGAGCAAGTTGAGAATCTAATAAAATTTCTAAAAAAAAAATACAATTGGTAGCCAAATAAAATGGCTGAAAATAATAATATTTATTCTAAATTGGGAGTTTCCTCTAAAAAAGAAGATGTTCATAAAGCCATTGAAAACTTAGATAAGGGACTCTTTCCAGGAACATTTTGTAAAATTGTAGAAGATGTAAATGGTCGAAAAGACTATTGCTCGATTTTTCATGCAGATGGAGCAGGTACTAAATCAAGCTTAGCTTATATGTATTATAAAGAAACGGATGACATATCTATTTTCAGAGGTGTTGTCAGAGACGCTGTAATTATGAATATAGATGATATTTTATGTGTAGGGGCAACTGGGAATATGTTCTTATCGAATAATCTTGGTAGAAATAAAACTATTATTTCAGGAGAAATACTTTCTACAATTATTGATGAGTATTATACCTATAGCGAAAAACTGACTGATCTTGGTTTAAAGGTTATAATGTGTGGGGGAGAAACCGCTGATGTAGGTGATGTAGTTAAAACTCTCATCCTAGATGCATCAGTATTCACTAGTATGAAGAGAAGGGATGTTATCAATGCTATAAATATTAAAGAAGATGATGTAATAGTTGGATTAGCAAGTTCAGGAAAAGCATCCTATGAAGAGGAATATAATAGTGGAATAGGAAGTAATGGATTAACTTTAGCAAGACATGGAATGCTTTCGCATGAGTATTATAATAAGTATCCCGAATGCTATAATCAAGACTTAGATGAGAAACTAATCTTTTTTGGTAGAAATAAATTAACAGATCCAATAAAAGGTTTAAATTTGAATATAGGAAAGGCGTTATTATCACCCACAAGAACGTACGCACCAATATTAACAGAAATTTTAGAAAGATATAGAACAAAAATTCATGGAATCATTCATAATACTGGAGGAGGCCAAATAAAGAACCTAAATTATGGTAGAGGTATCAAATATATCAAAAATAATCTATTCTCTTTACCTAAAATTTTTAATATTATTCAGACTTCATCAGAAACTCAATGGAAAGAAATGTTTAGTGTTTTTAATATGGGTCATAGAATGGAATTGTATTGTGAAGAAGCTTTAGCAAAAGAAATTATTAAAATTGCTAAGAAGTATAATGTCGAATCTAAAATTGTTGGACATTGTGAGAAATCACCATTGAAGGATAAAAATATTGTTGAGATTAATTCTGAATTTGGTTCATTCAAATATAGTTAAAGTTACTGAAAATGACTAAAATTTTTGATATTACTTGTATTGGAGCCGCCTTAGTTGACATGGTCGCTCAAGTTGAAAGGTATCCAGAAAATGATGACGAGGTCTTTGTTTATGATCTAAAATTATTATCTGGAGGGGCTGCTGCCAATACTGCTTATGCTTGTGCAAAATTAGGATTAAAAACTGCTTTTATTGGAAAATTGGGAAGAGATGATGTATTTGGATTAAAAATAATAAATGATTTTAATGAGGTAAAGGTAAATACTGAATTACTTAAATATTCAGATGAGTATAGAACTGGATCTGCCTATGTAGCATTGAATAAAGAAGGAGATAGAAGGATATATGCTCACAGTGGTGCTGCGAATTATCTTTCAAAAGAAGATATCAAAGAAAATGAGCTATCTTTCACAAGTATCATCTTTTTAAGTAGCTTGAAAAATATAGAACCTTTTATTGAGGCTGCTATAATCGGAAGAAATAAAAAAATACCTGTTATTCTAAATCCGGGTATGTTAATAATTGAACAGGGGTTTATTAACATTAAAATCCTATTAGAAAAAATAGATATTCTCATTATGTCTCAAAGAGAATTTGAAGTTCTTCATGATCTTAAAAAGAAAAAAATAAATCCTAATATGGTTAGAGAAGAAGCAGATAATTTGTTTTCTTTAGGAATAAATGTTGTTGTAATAACTAAGGGTAAGAAAGGTGCCTTAATATTAACTCCTGGAAATGCTGAGTTAATTCCACCTATTAAAACGAATAAAGTTGTAGATACTACAGGAGCAGGAGATGCGTTTTCAGCTGGTTTTATGTATGGATTTATTCAAAATCAAAGCTTTATATTTGAAGATCTTAAACGAAATGTAAGAATTGGCAATTTTATAGCAGGTAGATGTATTGAGAAATTAGGCGCAAGAAATGGAATTCCCGAAGAGGAAGAAATAGAATTAGAATAAATTAAGTCAGTAATCACAAAGTTTTTAATTTTTCAATTTAATAATTTTTTATCATAAATTGAGTGAATAGATATGGTTTTTTCGAACGCAAAGAAAAGGATAGCGAAAAAAAGGTTTACTTTTTTTCTTTATGATGTTGCACTTGTATTTGTTTTTATATTCATCATTCTTATAATTCCCTTGTTTATAGTTCCATTGATAGCCGAGGAGTTCTCTGTTCTCTTTGGGATTCTTTTCTATGTAATAAGAGCAATAATAATTTTCCTAGGTATTCCTCTAATCTTGTATTTAACTAACCTAATATTTGAATTTCAGAAAAAAAAAGTTATAATCGACGAAGATATTTCTCCGGCAACGGGTCATTTAAAATTATTTAAGGTTACTAAAAAAAATTATAAATATCAAATCTTGTATGGATTCTTAATTTTCTTTTTAGTTTTCTTACCAATGGATTTTTTCACTTATCTTTTAATTCCAGAAACTATTGGATATCAAGCAGCAGTACTATTTAAAACTACCAATTTTTATCTGCTCGAACCCAATTATTTTTTATTTTTAACTTCTGCCATCATAATCCAGATATCAGTATCGGTTACAGAAGAGACTATTTCGAGAGGTTTTTTAGCCAAACGAGGTAGCGAGTATTTTTTTAAAATGTCAGCGGTGATTATATCTTCACTTTATTTTGGATTAGGCCATTTTGCCTATATGCTTGAATTTATTTCTTTGTACCCAGTTTTATGGTTTTTTCAAGCATTTATAATTGGGATAATCTTATCATTAGTAGTATTAAGAAAAAAGTGGATTCTCCCTGTTATAATAGCACATGCACTAAATAATATTGTTGCTACGCATACGATCTGGAGTTTTTGGCAAGGTAATAGTTTTCAAGTAGTAGCTCTTTATGTGTATATGCCCTTATTTTTTTATGGTGTTTTGTTTATTGTCGTTTGTTTATTATTAGTATGGCCATTGTCGAGTGTTAAGCGAGGAATTTCGAATGGATTTGCACTTTTTAAAACATATTTTAAGAGGGATACTGAAGAAAAAACAATAGGGGATACTTTATTCCGTGTATTTTTTGATATATTAATCGGATGTCTAATCTTTCTTATGGGATTTTTAATTGCAATTTAAAGGAGTGGCGTTTTAATGAAGTTAGGGATAATTTCTGACACTCATATAACCTCTAATACCGAAAATGATCAAATAGCATCTCTTATCAGTCAATTGAAAAATGTTTTTAAAGATGCCGATAAAATTATTCATGCTGGAGATGTTTGTGAACTTTTTTTTCTAAAAGAGCTTGAAAAAATAGCTCCTGTTTCTTGTGTAAGAGGAAATGAAGATGAAATTGAGAATTTAGAACAATTTATTAAGTTCTCCGCTAGTCGTTATAATATCGGAGTAATCCATATATTACCTGAGAATCTTGAAGAATTTATGAAGAAACATGATTTACACATTATCATTTTTGGACACACTCATATCCCACTTATAAAGGGAACAAAATTTAATACGCTGCTTTTGAATCCAGGTTCTCCTATGGAACCTAATATACCTCCTCAAAAGCCAGGATTTCTTAAACCAGTTGCAAGATCAACGGTTATAACATTAAAAATAGATGATAATGATATTATATCTACATTCATTATAACATTAAAGTTTTAGAAAGTTTCTTAATTCATAATTTTGATAATTCCATTTATTTGCTTTATAAATAAACCATAGAAGTAGAATATAAATTACACTAGCGGAATTATGATAATTCAAATAATTTTAAATATTATTTAACTCATATTAATTATACAAGGAAAGTTTATGCTTACGAATTATATTTGAATAATTATAAAATAGAAATTTATAATTATTTCCTTAAAATTACTAATTAATTAATTTTATAAGAGTGTGCGTAAAATTGGTAAGTAGACTCGGTTTAGTACTCAAAGAGCTTAATGACAATGGAAATTTTCGTGCTTCACTTTTTGCTACATCAGCAGGTCTAGTACTTGCCTCCCAAAAAGAAGAAAAAATAGATGAAAGAGTAGTAGCAGCAATGGGATCTTTATTAAGCGATGCTGCTTATAAGGCTGCTGAGGAAATGGATTTATCTGAAGTCAAGAGTATGAAGATTAAATATAAAGATGACTACATAATAATGAGAAATATTTTAATGAAAAATAATAACACTCAATTTCTTTTAGCAGTGCTAGCTAAGCTCCCTGAAAGTGAGGAAATTGAAAAATATGTTGATCAACTTCTGGATTGGGCGGAAGAAAATAGTAAAGGGGACTTGGAAAAACTCTCTTCGCTTTAATATTATTTTTTACACTTATTATTATTTTTTATCAGAAATTAGATTAAATTCTATAGTAAGAGAATTATTTCCATTAAAAAATGTAAGGGAAACTGAAGAATATTTAAGTGAAGGAAAATAATTCGGAAAGGTACTTTAGAAATCGCTTAAAAAATTTAAAACTTCTTCAGCAACTTGTTCTTCATAATTTTGATAAAAGTGGTCGGCCCTATCGATGATTTTCCTTTTTTTTGGATCTAAATAGAATTCATAATTTTCCTGAAATTGATCAAACTGAGCAATATCATCTCTATTTCCTTGAATAAATAATTTTGGCTTTGAAGTTTGGGATTTTTTCTTATGTATTCCCATAAATCCCCATGGAAAAGAAATAGAGATGAACCCAATAATTTTTTCTGAATAATTTACAGCTGAACATCCTATTGCTGCCCCATATGAATATCCGCATATGATAATTCTCTCAAAACTTTCTTTTATTAAATAATCAACACATGCATGAACATCACTTAATTCACCCGTTCCATCTGAATGAGATCCTGTAGATCCTCCAACACCTCTAAAATTAAACCTTAAACATGAAAGATCATTTTCAATTAATTTGCTAAATACTCCAGAAACAACGTTATTATACATATTACCCCCAAATTGAGGATGAGGGTGACATATTAACACAATTGGTTTCAATTTACCTGATTTTGATTGAAAAAATTCAGCCTCTAGTTTAATTTCACTATTTGATATGAATAGTTTTTCTGTAGCAACCATATAATTTATTTAATTTTTAACTTATAATAATTATACCATAAATAAATGTGCGAAACATGAGTTATTATAATCGGTTTATCATACAAAGAAAACTTAAGGAATTTATTGAGGAGGATTGCAACTATGCAGATGTCTCCTCAAGTATTATCCCCGATTATGCTGAAACAACAGCAAAAGTTATTGCTAAAAGTTCAGGATATATTTCGGGATTAGAAGAATTAAATATGCTCTTCGATTTATTAAATGTTTCTATAGTTTTTAAAAAAAAAGATGGGGAAGCGTTTAGTAAAGGAGATATCATTGCTGAATTAAAAGGAAAAACAAAAGATATTTTATTAGGAGAAAGAGTAGGACTCAATCTTATAACTCATATGAGTGCGATAACTTCAACAACAAAAAAATTCGTAGAGATAATAAAAAATACTGGAAAAAATGTAAAAATCGCATGTACCCGAAAAACTACCCCAGGAGTAAGGATTTTTGAAAAGAAAGCTGTTGAAATTGGAGGTGGAGATACACATAGATTTTCTCTAGACGAATTTCTCCTGAAAGATACTCATTTGAAGTATTATAAAGGAGATGTAGAAAAAATATTAAAAGATGTGAATAAAATAGCTAGCTTTACAAAAAAAATCGAAATTGAAATTGAAAAAGTGGAAGATGTATTAGTTGCTGCGAAAAATGGGGCAGATATCATCATGATGGATAATTTTAGTCCTGATCAAGTAGAGGACGCTATCAATTTATTAAAGCAAAATAATCTTCGAGATAATGTAATTATTGAAGTTTCTGGGGGGATTCATCCCGAAAATATCGTTGATTATTTGCTTTCGGAGCCTGATGTCATAAGTTCAGGTCAATTAACTCAATTTCCATCTGAAAAGGTAGATTTTTCACTCCGATTTGACTGAAATTATATTAATCGATAATTATTTCACGAATAGAACAGATAACATCTTTAATTTTGGCTAATTCCTTGTATAGGTCCTTAATTATTTCAACTTCACCAACTAATAAGATTATTTCAATTTTTTTCTCCACTATACGCCAATCTGTTATGGTTTTAATGATTTGGTGAAAGCGTGAATATAATTCAGAGATCTGATCAATTGTTATTTCCTTGAAAGGATAAACAAGACTTATTGTCATTATTTTATATCCTTCTAAATTATCAAATTTTTCATGTTTTTCAATAAAATTTACTATGGAATCTCTTAAAGCTTCACTTTTAGAATTAAATCCACTTTGATTTCGAACTCTTTCAAATCTCTCTAATAAATCATCAGTAACTTGTAAAGATATTATTGGAATTTTTTTCTCTCCCTTTTTTATTATCTTTTTCTATTTGTATAAGATCATAAAAATGTGTTTGAATATAATCTTTATACCTATCTTCATTTTATAGAAATTTATTTATAAAATTAATACTCTGGTGTAAGTCTTTTGCTGTAGATATTTCAATAATAATTGGACCTTGGTAATTATAGCTTTTAATAACTTCAAAAATCTCATGAAAACTCACTTTTCCAGTTCCTAAAGGTGGATGGGTATCTGAAGTTTTACTAAAATTATCTACAATGTGAACGTTTTTAATAATTTTACTAAAATACTCCCACAAAATCTTCACATTACCATCACATGTGAAAAAATGGCTTGTGTCATAAGTAATATAGAGATCATTGTGATCAATTTTTGAGAAAGTATCTTTTATATCATTTTCATCAAGCATAATATGGCAATTCTTTGGCATATTTTCTAAACAAATGTTTATATCTGAGTTATTTATGGAATTTAATAATTTATGAATTGATTTAGCTAATTGTACCTTATTATAATCTCTAATTGAATTTATTAGAAAATTCGCTAATCCTGGATGAATAGTTAAAAGGTTGACACCGATATCCTTGCAAATTTTTGCTGTCTTTGAATATGATTCTACTGATGCGTTAGAGATGAAGTCGTTATGGGTACATAAATTTACATCTATAAATGGCCCATGAATTTGTTTTTTTAGTGAATAAGCATTAACAAGATTAATGAATTTTTGTTTATTTTCATCTTTAATAACTTCTGGAGGATCTAGAACTAATTCAACAACTTCAATATCATTATCTTCAGCAAAATTGAGACAATCCTCAGACGCTTTAAGGATTAAATCAACCAAATTCTCATAATTCTTAGAAAGTCCATATTCGATAATATGCCCTAAAGAGCTAATACCTAATTCCATCTATTCCACTCCTTTTGGTTTATTTGATGTATTTTTTTTTCGCATACTACGCGGATAATTAGCAAATAAACTTTCGTATAACTTTTCAAATCTTTCAAGATTTTCCTTGGAAAACGTTTTTGGTTCTCCTATTTGTAGAGCACCCCAATAAATTTTCGCTAATTTTTCCACTAACTCTGCAAATTTTACAGCATGATCGATAGATTTACCACAGACTATCACACCATGATTCGCTAACAAAGCCGCATTTTTTGTTTTGAGTCCATCAAGAGCAACTTGCCCAATTTCTTCAGTATGAGCAATTCCAAAATCAGAAACATCAATGGATCCCCCTAGAAAAATATACATCTCTTCCATTATGATTGGAATATTTTTTCGAATAGTTGAGAACATAGATGCGAAAGTTGAATGAGTATGGATGACGGATTGGACTTTAGGACGTGATTTATATATCGCAATATGCATTTTTGCTTCAGTAGACGGTAGTTTTCCAGCACTCAAGGGTGTTCCATCAAAATTTAAATGTACCACTTCTTCCTTTGTAAGTGTGGAATATTGATTGAATGATGGTGTAATAAAAAATTCTTCTTTCTTACCATTCCTTATACTTACATTACCTTCACCTGCTTCTACTAAGCCCTTATTGAAAATTGCTTTTGCTCCATCAACCACTTCCATCCGAAGCTTGTCTTCTTTGGTTAATGACATAAAATAAATAATTAAGAGTGTGTTAAAAATGTATTTCGAATTGAGAGACAATGCTAAAATGTAAATTAAGACTTCGTTTAATAATTTAAAATACTCTAATCTTATATATAAAATATAAAAATATCAAATATGATAATTTAAAATACTATTTTTAGTAGAAAATGCTCGAAAAATGAACCGGCTTATATTGCATTGTGATTTAGATTGTTTTTTTGCGGCTGTGGAAATAAGAGATAATCCACAATTTAGAAGAAAACCAGTTATAATAGGAGCCGATCCAAGAGAAGGAAAGGGTAGAGGGGTTATCTCAACTTGTTCTTACGAGGCAAGAAAATTTGGACTTCATTCTGGAATGCCTATTTCTCAAGCATACCTCAGATGTCCTCATGGAATTTATCTGAGACCAAATTTTAAGAAATATTCCAAGGCTTCGAAACAAGTTATGGAAATATTAAGTAGATATTCAAAAGATTTCCAACAAATAGGAAATGATGAGGGATATCTTGATCTCACAGATACGTGCTTAAATTATAAGGAAGTAAAAGAAAATGCAAAAAAAATCCAAATGGAAATATTTGAAAGTGTAGGATTAACAATATCGATTGGAATCGCACCTACAAAATCTCTAGCAAAAATTGCATCAGACTGCAATAAGCCAAATGGAATAACTCTCTTTAAACCCGAAAATTTTAAAGCCTTATTAAAAGATATGGAAATTACACGTGTCCCAGGTATAGGAAAAAAAACAAAGGTACATTTCTATAAGAAAGGAATAAAGAAGATTGGTGATATACTTAATACACCAGTGTCTAAAATGGTTAATTTATTTGGGGAACATGGAAGGAATATATGGTATATAGTGAACGGTCTTGATAATAATAAACTATGTACAAATAAAAGAATTAGAAATTCCATAAGTAAAGAAAGAACATTTATTAAAGACACAAACGATTTTTCTCTGATTTTTTCAAAATTAAATAAATTAAATGAATTAATTAATATAGAATTAAAAAAAAGGAATTTTTTCTTTAGAACTATAACTTTAAAAATTAGATTTGAAAATTATTCCACATACACACGCTCAAAAACATTTTATAATCCAATTCAAGATAAAAATATTCAAGATATGATTGATAATGACGCTGAAGCATGCATATTTGTTTGTCCAATGTGTCAAGAAACAATGGGATCTAAAGTACAGAGAAAAGGATTAAAATCTTATTTATTAAGCGACTTATGTAGAATTGCTCTTGGTGAAGAATTAGACTATTAAAAGAGTTAGGAAAAAAAGTAGAAAGAATTAATTGAAAAATTAAAAAATAATATTTTATTTTTATCTTATTTTACTCATATATTTTTCCCGCTTTCCCTTTTGGGAGATTTTCACCCAACGCTTCCCTTACCAGATTGCTTAAAAAGTAAGGCTCCAAACCTTCTGCTTGAGCTTTGCTCCTTAAGTATAAACAACAGATTGGACAGAGAAAAACCATTGCTTCTACTCCTGCATTTTTAGCATCAGCAAGGTTCATTTTCCAATATTTATCATTAGGAGAAATAACTGCGGTGCAACAGAGTGCTCTTTCACGGTCATATTTTCTATCGACTCGTTCAACGCCTAATAATTCGAATAACTCATCGAGTGTTTTATCTTTTTTCTTAAAAGCATCTAATTGTATTCGAGAGGCACATGGTTGCTGATATGCGACTTTAATGTTTAGCTTCTTTATTTTATCGAGGTTTTCCTTTACATAATCTCGAAGATATTCAATTATATGGATGTATTTAAACGGAACTTCTATCCCAAAATCTTTTGAAAACTTGTTTAAAAACTGGAAACAGTCATCGTGGAAACAAACCAGATAGTTGTTATCAAGAACTACTTTCGCGAGGTTGTCAACAAATTTCTGGCCGTTTTCTCTAACCATACTTGGTAATCCCGCATGAAATCCACCAATTTGACAGAAATAATCTCCTCCTTGAAGCAGAGTCAATCCTTCAAATAATTGACCTTCAATAGCTCCTGCAATCATATTAACGGTACAGAGATTCATTATGGGTTTATCAGGGTCTCCTTCTCTAATAGATGAAGGCATTGCATTAGCTCCTCTCATCTGTATGGCAGCGCGTTCACCTCCGATAAAAGTTCCTGTTTCTTCCATTCTCCTACTGATGAGGTCAAAAGGATCCGCTTCATGTGGACAATACTGGGTACAAGCAAAGCAAGTGATGCATTCTGATGTTACAGGTGAAGGTTCACCTCTTATCAATTTTTCAAATTCTTCTTTTGCTTTTTCCTCTGAATAGTCCATATAATAACATTTTGTTAAACAAGCTATTCCACATGTATCCCTATTACAATTTTCTTCTAAAAACATTTTTTTTTCTCCTTTTTCTAATTTTTTTGTTTTATTAATTCATTTTTATAATATTTCTTTTAATAATTTCACTAAATCCATGACTTGGAGATCATAACTATGTTCTTTTATGGCATCTGCGAAATTAAGCTCACAGAACGGACAGGTAGTTATCAATATTTCTGCTCCCGTTTCTAATGCTTCTTCAATGCGATTACTTGCCATTTCTAAAGCCCATTCAGAAAATCCGGCTTTGACTCCCCCTCCAGCACCGCAACATGTTGCATCTCCTTTTATTTTTCTCATTTCTTTTAACTCTATCCCGGGAATTCTTTTTATAATTTCTCTTGGTTCATCATACAGTCCAGCATGACGACCGAGATGGCATGGATCGTGATATGTAACTTTTCTTTTTCCATTTAAATTCTGTTTAAATTCAATTTTTTTTTCATCCAGGAGCCTTTTGATATATTCTGAAATATGGAGAACTTCAAATGGTAATTTATCTTCCGAAATTTCATTGTAAAAAATTCTTGAGTAATCTTCCTTGATAGTTCGATAACAACCCGCACAAGAAGTAACAATGGTTTTTATATTTTTGTTTTTGAACAATTCAATATTATGTTGGGCTTGGGTTATTGCGGTTTCCCTTTGCCCTGTTCTAAGTAGTGGTGATCCGCAGCACCATTCCTCCCTAAAGATGGCGAATTTGACGCCTATTTTCTTGAGAACTTCAAAGGTATTTTTAGCTAACTCCTTTTCACGGTAGGATGATGTACAACCTACAAAATATCCAATTTCAGGATCTTCGGGATTTTTGAAATCATCAGGGAGCCAAGATAACCTATCTTCATGTTTTTCAAGGTATGGATTATGATCTTTAGCAGTATGTTTTCCGAAATTAATAGCTTTTTCCGAGCAAAATCCATTTTTAAATGCTTCTGCCCGTGCTAATTCAATTATATCTACTACAAATTCAGATCCAAATTTTCGACTCAGCAGTTTGCAATTCTCACCACAGTTTCCACATGTAGTGCAAGCATATAGAATTTTACTCATATAATCACTCCATTCGAGTTCATTAGACATTAACCCATAAATTAACCACATGCGTCCACCCGTACTAAAAGATTCAAAGTTGAACTTTTTATAACTCGGGCAGTTGATATCTATACTATCACTTGTAAACTTGCAGTAACCACATCTAAAGCACCTGTGTATTATTGGTTCATAATATTTTAATCCCAACTCTTCTCGACTTTTTTGATTTGATAACATTTTTTATACCTCCCAATTTCCGGGGTTCATTATTCCATTTGGATCTAACAGATTTCGAACTCGTTTAAATAATTCCTTAAAATGCGGATCTGCTTTTTCCATAGTGTGTTTTTGGCCTGTTAATTCTGTTTTCCAGGGAATTCCGCCTATTTCCAAAATCATTTTATTCGTTTCTTCTAATCCTTCTCTAGCATTCTTTCGGTCAACGGGATCTGCCCGATTAAACGGGAATGTTACGGAAAACATGACCGCATGACCACTTCCTATTATTCTGCATAATAATGATGGTATTAACCCATATTTTTCTGAAATTATTACTCCTTTTTCGATTGCTTCAGGAATTTTTTCTAATGGAATAAATGATCCCACATATTCGAAACCACCTCCCTTTCTCCAGTCTGCTGCAAATGCAGCTGTATATTGGGGATGATCCATCAAATAAATCCTTGTTTGACCCATTATTGGAGCCGCTTGAATGCTATTTTCTTTAAATATCTTTTCTATCGTATTTCTTTTTAAATCCATTTCTTCTGTTGTGTTTCCGGTAATATATACCATAATTGCGCAAAATTGTTTCATATTACTGGGTGTATGGGAATGTCCTATCATAACATCTTCTGCGAATTCCGTAAAGGTTATTTTAGACATTAGATTTGGAAGCCCATCAAAATCCTGAGTTAATCCAAAAATTATGTCCCGTTCTTTTGGTTTTGGATATAATTTTATGGACACTTTTGTAACAACACCCATAGTACCGAAACTGCTTGTGAATAAACCAATTAAATCTGGGATGGGTGCTTTTGAAAACCAATATTCTGAAATTGCACAAGAACCAAATTTGGTTATTTCTCCTGTCGGTAATACAACTTCTAAGCCATTAATCATACCTGCAT
>JAHQWI010000130.1 GCA_029856085.1 Promethearchaeia archaeon
TTTTATGAAAGTATAATTAAGGGTATTCTCTTATAGATGCTTAGATTTGAGGATCAGAATGAGGGAGGTGAGAAAAAATTAAAATCTTAAAAAGGAAGTTTAAGATTTTGAAAATAATTTAGTTACCATTTTAATTAGGAAATTTCCTCAATCATGCGAATTGCTGTAATTTGATTATAGGGGATATTTTTTAATTCTCGCTCTCCCTCAATTTATGATGTATGATACGGCAATATTTAAATTTATTTTAAAATCTAACATAAATTATTAAAATACAATATTAATTCTTTACATAGAATTTTAAAATATTCGTCATTTTCATCAAACATCTAAGAGTAACAAGATTAATATTAACAGTTTCGTGAATAAACTTACTAGTAGAACAAAATAGCGATGAATTAAAAATGAAAGAAAATTCAGTTGAAGAATATCAAGAATTAGATAAAATTAATTTGGCAAAGGAACTTACTGAACAAGGTATATTAATTTTTTGCAAAAATCTTGTTAAAAATTATGAAATTGGAGATTTTATTGTAAAGGCAGTTGATAATGTATCATTAGATGTAAATGATGGTGAATTTGTTGTTATTAAAGGGCCGAGTGGTGCTGGTAAGACCACATTATTAAATTTAATAGGTGGTTTGGATTCTCCTAATTCAGGAACAATCTATAACCAAGGAGTCAAAATTTCTGATATGGATCAAGAATCTTTAGCTTTATTTCGATTAATAAATTCGGGATTTATATTTCAAAATTATAATCTAATCAGTACTCTTACAGCCGAAGAAAACATAATGTTCCCTATGAATCTCTCTGGTATGAAATTTGAAGAACAGAGAAGTCATGCTGTAAAACTGTTAAAAGAAATGAGATTAGGTGAAAGAAGAGAACATTTACCATTTCAGTTATCTGCTGGTGAACAACAAAGAGTTGCTATCGCTAGAGCGTTGGCAAATAATCCTCCAATCATTTTAGCTGATGAACCAACTGCTAATCTGGATAAAAAGACCAGTCTCTTTATTAGAGATCTTTTTAAAGAATTAAAATCTAGCGAAAAAACCATAATTATTGCTACTCATGATGATGACTTAATAGCATTAGCAGATCGTGTAATTTCATTTGATGAGGGGAAAATAGTAGAAGAAAAACAACAACCAAATTAAAAAACAAATTTTAAAGTCTGATATGTCATCTTTGGATTTTGCCCTAAAGGATTTTTATCGTAAAAAGAACCAAACAATTCCTTATTTAATAGTCATTACTTTAGTTGTAGCCATAACAGAATTCTTAATTTACTTTACATCTTCTTTGGGTTTAAATGTATTTATTCAGTCCGATTTTTCAAATGAATTTTTCTTCTCAGGGAGTATTAGTATTGTTTATAAACAGTTCATTACAATAATCCAGATTTTATTAATGATATTGGCTGTTTTTATAGTAGTCGCGATTTCTACTACTCATATTATTAATAAAAAAAAGGATATTGGAATAATGAAAGCTTTAGGTACATTACCCCGTAAGCTTTATAGTTTTTATCTTCTCGAGGTTTATATCATTTTTTTCATTGGGTTCTTCTTTGGTATAATGTGTGGACTTCTTTCCTTTGGAATATTTAGCTTAATAATGAATTCTTTCTATTTTTCTATTGAGTTTCAAATAGATGTTATATTTACTTCAATACTATTTGTTTCTTGTATTTTGGGGATATTTTTTGTATCAGGGTATGCCTTAAGAAGAATAGGGAAAGAAAAAATAATAAAAACATTTTCTAAAGATATTCCTTATGATTATGATGCTTCAAAAAAAATTCAGTTTATCCCAAAATGGCTTTCTTCATTGGGAATTAATATCAAATTATCAATAATTAATACTTTAAGAAGAAAGGGTGAGTTTAAAAGATATATTATAGTTTTTTCATTAATTTGTTTAATAATATTCACACTTGGATTAGGTACAATCGTTTTAAGAACATCATCGGAGGAGTGGATTCGTAAGGCGCAAGGTGAAAATATTGTAATAATCGGTCATGAGGATGTGATCCAAAATTATTCCTTGATGTATGAGATGTTCTCAAATCCAAGAATTGTTATTAACCATACAGATGTTAATTTTACAGATTCAAAATACTTGTTCAATATCAACAATGTGAGCAATATTAAAGAAACTATAGGCGATATCGAAAAAGTTGATGAGAGATTAATAAACTTCTGTGATACAGAAGAAATGAGCAAAACTGTTATTATTGATGGGGAATACGTAACTTATGGAAAACACAGGACAGTAAATATTCCTATTATTGGAGTAAATTTGAGTAAGATTATCCAAAATTTTGAGATTGAAGGAAATTATTCTACCCATGATTATGAGATGATAATAGGGGATGGTTTAGCTTATAATTATTTTGATAAAGCATTAATACAAAATCTTAAAATCAAAAATATAGGCATTGAATCTCATGAATTTGAGATAACTGGAGTAATTATTGATAGTTTTTATAATGGGTATGCGGGTTATATAAGTTTAGAGTCTTTTCAGAATAAATTATTATTCTCAAATCAGACAATTAATCTTGTTTTATTAAAATTGAAAAGTGGGTCGTATAACAACATCAAAACAGATTTAGAAATCTTTATTGAATCTAATTTGGGAACTGATTTTGCTCATATGAAACTGGATGGAGTATTTAAAAAGAATCTGAATTTCTTATTAAATTTATCATTATACCCAATGTTTTTAATGATTATTATGGCAATTCTTGGGATCTTATCCCTTTATAATTATCAAAAAAGTGGAATAATGGAAAAAGCAAGAGATTTCTTAATCATGAGAGCTTTGGGCTCTAGGAACAAAGCATTAAAAAGAATTCTTTTCTTGGAATCTACTTTTGTTATCATTCCTTCACTTTTAATAAGTTTAAGTATAGGTATGATTCTAAATTCAATTGTTATCTTTGGTCGCGTATATTTGCCCCCATTATACATCCCATTTGCTGTTTTTGCTATACTGTTAGTTACTTTTACTTCTTTTAATTTTCTAAGCTTATTCCCTATCATGAGAAAAATCAATAAGTTTTCGATTAAGGATTTTGATATTTATTAAGGATTTTTAACTTATTGTGATATGTGGAAAATTTTATAAAAAATAATGAGTTAAATTTTAAAATCTATAATTTTATTAATAAATTAATTAATAGATGATTGTTCAATATGTCAGAAGCTGCATTAAAAGATAAAATCAGAGAATTAGAGTTAAAATTAGAGAAAAAAGATCTTGAAATCGATCAATTTGAAGATACAATCGAACATCTTGAAGATATAATTATGGAATTAGAAACTATTAAAGAATTAGAAGAAGGAGCTAAAACCAAAAGTAAAAAAATACAAGCTGCAGAATCTAGATTTGCATATAAACTTGAAGAGAAAGAAAAATATATCCGTGATCTAAAGAATAGTATGGGCATATTAAGAAAAGACTATACTCAACTCCAACAAGAGTTTGAAAAATTTAAGAATACACATAAAGAAACATCTGTTATTAGAGTAGAAGATTTAAGGGAAAAATCTCCATTGAATGCATTAGCAGCAGAATTACAGGATAAAGTAAACAAACAGAAATCAATCATAAAAAAATTAGAATATCAACTCAAAGATGCGGCAGAATTTGAAGAAAAATTAAATGAAAAAGATAATACAATTGAAATTTACAAATCAGAAATCAATGAATTAAACCAGAAAATAAATGAATTGAATTCTGTTTCCCAGAATGGAAGTAGTGATTCAATAACAAAAAAATTAATTGAAGATCTTCAAAAACAATTAAACAAATCTAAGAGACAAATACTTGATTTAAAACAAAAGCTTTCGAAATTTAACAAAAAAAGTAAAAAACCAGATAAAAAAGACGATCAAATTGAAAAATTGAAAAATGAAATAAAATCTTTGAAAAAAAGAAAAATTACCACAGATTCAGATCAAACTGACATGGTATCATCAGAAATGATTCATACATTAAAAGACGATTTACAGAATAAATTGAATAAATCAAAATTGGAAGTAAAATCACTTCAAGAACAACTTAAGAAAAACAAAACTGGAGCTTTATTAGAAACAGGTGAATCACAAAAAGAAATTGAAGGAAAATTAAAAATGCAAAGAGAGATGGCTATATTTTTACAGAAACAATTAGAGGCTAAAGATGGGGAAATCGAAACAATAAAAAACGAAGCAGTGCAAATTAAAAAAAGATATAGACAATTGGAAAACCAATTAAAAACAAGAGATCAAAAATTTAATGACTTACAAAAACAAATAGAAAGCCATACTATGCGAGCGCCAACTCAAACTCAAGAGAATCCTCATTTAACACTAAGATTGAGAGAACTTAAAGGTATTATTGATGACTTACAAAAACAGAATACTGAACAAAGAATGGAACTCGCTCATTTACGAAAAAAATAAACACTATTGCTAATCTTTACTGATTAGTTACCAGAAAATTGACTATTTTTCTTGTTATTTTTGAATAAGAGAAGGTTATTTTAAATATTTTAATAGGTTAATCTAATTATGGAACTCACATTGCATATTTTAGGAAGTTCCGCAGCTACTCCTACTAGAGAACGCAATTTATCTTCAATTGCAATTAGGTATCGAAATAAAATTCTCTTATTTGATTGTGGTGAAGACTTCCAACGCCGATTTGCTGAAGCGGGATTAAAATTTAATAAACCTTTAATGATTTTTATATCCCATTTTCATGGAGATCATATCATTGGATTGCCTGGATTTTTATTTCGACTAAGCTTAAATGATAGAACCGCCCCGATTGTGATGTTTGGGCCGAGGAATCTTTTTCTTTATCTACTTCTTCATAGAAAAATCCTTGGTCTAAAAGCTAATTATCCAATTAAGATATATGAAATAGATCATTTAACTAATGAATTGATTCAATTTGAAGGATTAGATTCTGAAGAGCCTAAGAATAAAATCAAGATTCAAGATAACATAATTTATGACTCCAAATATTATACAATAAAATATACCTTAGTTGAGCATTCTGTAATAACTTATGCCTATGCATTCATTGAAAAACCTCGTTTTGGAAAATTTGAACCTGAAAAGGCAATAGCATTAGGGATTCCCGAAAGTCATCTCTGGAAGAAATTACAGGAAGGAGAAATTGTAGAATATCAAGGAAAAAAGATTGATCCTGTAAAAGAAGGGATAATTGGGCCAAAAAGACCAGGAAGAAAAATAACCTATTCTGGAGATTTAATACCAGGTAAATCTTTAATTGAGCTAGGAAAAGACTCTGATATTTTAGTTCATGAAGCAACTTTTGCCAAAAAGTTAGCAGAAACTGCCCAAGAAAAGAAGCATTCAACTTCTGTTGATGCTGCACTTGATGCTAAACAAATGAATGCAAAACAATTAATCCTTACACATATTTCATCTAGGTATCAAGATGATGCATCAAAACTTCTTGAAGAAGCAAAAGAAATATTTCCTAATACTATTTTAGCCGAAGATCTACTCAAAATTGAGCTAAAATAGTTACCTACACTTAAAATGAAGAATAGAAAAAAATCTTTTTTTTTATGTTAAGATCCTCCTGCTAATGTCCCACCAAGTTCATCTCCTTTTCGTAACAAGGAAATAGTTAAGTGATTTCCCGTAAAATACAAGAAAAAGATATCCTATAAACGATTTTAAATATAAATATAAATGTAACTTATATTTCTTTAATTAATAGTTAATTTGAAAAAAAATGGAAAAATCAAAATATGCGAATATAGCTCTTATTTTGGCTCTTTTGAGCTTAGTAAGCCCTATATTATCAATTTTAACTAGCCAAGAAATACTACCAAAAATAGCTATTCTTGGTACATTCGCAGTAAGCGGTTTTGGGTTATTAGGGTTAATATTAGGAATCCTTGGGTATAGTGAAACAGAACATAAATGGAAATCAATTACAGCTATAGTTATTTATATCGTAGGTACAATTTTTTACTTCATTTTTGGATACGCAGTAATGGCTGATGTTATACGGGACATAGTTTCGGGTTTAATGCCTGATCCTTATTAAGAATTTTGATCCTAATACTATTTTAGCCAAAGATCTACTCAAAATTGAGCTAAAATAAATGCTCTAATAGATTACTATTTATAAAAAAAGAGAAAATCAAAAAAATTTTATTATTTCTTTACTATTAACCCCCAGCTATGTGTGGAAGTATAATAACAGCCGAATTAGGTGATATCTTTGTCTCTGGGTCCGCTTTCTTTCCATCGACTAATATTCCGAAAAATTTTCCTTCAAGGTTTAATTCCTTTAATAGATCTGCAACAGTCATAGATCTTTCGGGGCTAAACGTCTCATACAATCCGGTCTCTAATAATTCATTTATTTGCTTCATTTATTTAAAAACACCTTTAGTAATTATTTATATTATAATCTCGATCATATTTAATATTATTTCCTTAGTAAAATATGTCTCATATAATCTTAACTATATAGTTTATGAAGATGCATTTTCAATTTTGGACACAAAATCACTAAATTTTTTATTTTCTATTTAATTTCTCTACATAGTTGTTATTTTTTTCTGAGGAGATCATAAGATTATCGAAGAAGAAGAATTCATTGATTATGCAGAGTTTTTAGAGAAAATCAGAGCTTCTGAGTCTAAAATTAAAAGGATCGATGATCCAGTAGAACGAAGTAAATCAATAAAAGAAGTTATCTCAGCCTCAATTAATTTTTCTAATGATATTGCCCAATCAGGGGAATTTTTTGATGCAGGAGAATTTTTATATTCTGTAGCAGTGATAATTGAAGATCTTGATTTTTCAGAATCACTTGATTTATATAACCAAATCATAGAATTATATAAAAAACAGATTATTGACTATAAATTGCAGGCAAAATTACATGAAGTTGCTGAGTTGTATTTAAGGATTGCTGAGATTTTTTTAGAGAAATTTCAAGATACACTTTCAGAAAAAAAAAATATCTTAAATAGTATTAAGTTCCTAAAACAAGAAAGTACTCTTTTAAAAGAATTTGATGAAATAAGGAAACTTGCTCAAAACTACCAAAATATAGCTGAATTGTATTCGAAATCTTCTGATTTTAAAAACGCTATTAAGTATTATGAAAAAGTTATCAAAATTTCAAAGTCTCATCATTTTTATGATATATTATCTTTTTCTTATCAACAAATCGGTACGTGCTATGAAGAATTAGATGATTATGGCAAATCCCAGGAATCAATTTTGGAGGGAGTAGAGTTTTTCTTAAACTTAGTAACTACCTTAGAAGAGAAGAATGAGAGCTTAACATTAGCTCAAATATATCAGATATTGAAAAGTCTTTATAAAATTTTAGCTGAAGACGATCAATATATAAATTACTCTAAAAGAGAAGCTGGAGCTTATATAGACTTGGCAGAAAAGCTTGAAAAGATAACAGAAAACTATCATAAAATCGCTAGATATTATCGGGGTGCTGGATTATGTTATCAAGAGATAAAAAATAATTTAATTGAGTGTGCTTCATGTTTTTTATTAGCTGGAAACTTTTCAGAAAAACTAGAAGATTTTAGTCAAGCAGGGATGAATTTTTTCGATGGTGCTAATGTATTTAAGGAATTGAATAATTTAGAAATGGCTTATAAACATTTTGTAAAGGCTGGAGATAACTATTGGAAGATAGGGAGTATAAATGAGTCTACGGAGAGTTATTTGAATGCGTATGATATTGCTATAGAAGGGCGTTTAGAATATAATAGGTTTGGGATATTTAATCAAATAATAAGGGGATTGAATAAAATTGCCAAAGAAGGTTTGAAAAACAAACAGTTTTATACGGCTGCAACGCTTATTTTGGAGAGTATAAAATTTTATGAACAGCTTGATACAGCCAAAGACTTTCTTTTACGAGAAATGGTTAATAACGTTTATCGTTATTATTATCGAGCAGCCAATTTAAAGAAAGTTGGGTATTCTCACATTGTTCTTAGCTATGTTTTGGCTTCAATATCATGCATTTTAAATGGTAAATTAGATAAAGCTTGGAAAGTTATATCTGAGATTGAATATGAAGGTCCAAATGTTAATAAATACAAAGAAATAATAAAAATAATGATCGAACAAGTATCTAAAGGAAACCAAGTCGAGTTAAATAATTTCCCCTTTCCTTTAAGAAGAATAATTGAGAGTTCTGAAGAAATTATGTTTCTTTTAAAATTGTTTAAAGGATTTAAAATAAATTAGATATACAATTTTGTATAAGCTCATTGGGCGAGATAAAAAGCTTAAATATATAAAACCAATCCTTTATTTTAATATAAAGAATATATATCTCAGTATTTCCATTTTGAGATAATTTTACATTCCATAGGGGAATGAAATATGAAAAAAATTACCAAATATTTTATTATCGTAATAATATGTGTAGCTTTTATAGGGGTAACTATACCGTTTACATTAATTGGTTTCAAAAGAACTACTAATACTCCCGGTCATGTTCGAATTTACGTTAATTCAACAATATATAATAGCCTTTCAACTGAGATATCTCAATATTATCAAGATGTTATCGATCAAGGATATTCTTTAGAAACTGTTAACTGGTCAATTAACAATGTGACAGCTTTAAGAAATGATTTAATTAATGCAAGTAATCAACCTCAAGGATTAGAGGGTGCTGTGTTGATTGGAGATCTTCCTTCAGCGATGATGCAATATTATGATGGTTTTTCATTTAAGAATTATCCAATAGATTTATATCTAACTGATTTGGATGGTGAATGGGTTGATATTGATCCTTCTGATGATCTCTTTGATGCTCATAATGTTGGTACAGGTGATATCTACCCTGAAATCTGGATAGGACGAATATGTCCTGAATCTCTGAATAATACAGGTCATCTCACAGCGTATCAAAATTACTTTGCTCGAAATCATGATTATCGAACTGGTCAACTTTCTCGCCCTCATTCACAATTAGTGTATATTGATGATGACTGGGCAACAACTCAACAACTCGTGGATGAATGGTTAGGTGATATGACAGCTTATAATAATTTAACAAATGTTAGTATACCTACAACCACAACAACAGCAGCAGATTACAAAAACCGCTTAACGCATGCATATGAATTTGTCCATATTTTTGTCCATTCTTGGCCCTATGAGCACTTATTTGGTCCAACTGGAGATGGAACAGAAGGAAAGGTAACCTATAATGATATTTTAAATATAGATACTCAAGCATTATTCTATAATCTATTTGCGTGTTCTGCAGCCAATTTTGAATATAGAAATAATTTAGGAACACAATATCTCTTTTCTAATAACACTTTAGCAGTAGTAGGTTCATCAAAAATTGGTGGTATGACAATGAATAGTTATTTCTATACACCTTTAAGTCAAGGAAAAATCTTTGGAGAATCGATGAGATTGTGGTATTGGAATCCATTACACGGTCCAAGTGATCCTGACTCAATGGGTATGACTCTGTTAGGGGATCCCCTACTTACTATCCTAATGTAATATATTAAATCCCAAACTTCTTTTTTTTAAATATTTTTTCATCCAGTAAAGAAAGAATAAGGTTTTCTTGTTCAAAGACCTAAATTATGAAAGAAACTGTTTTAAGCTTCGATTTAGATTACACACTGATAAACAATAGGAAGGGTATTGTTAATTCATTTAATTATGCTTTGAGAAATTTTAATCTCCCTGAAGTAAGTAAATCTGTCATTCAAGAAATGATAGGGCTTCCTTTAAATGACATGTTTGCCAGATTTACTGAATTAAATCCCTCAAAATTATCCTTTACATTTCGAGAATATTATGGGGCTAAAGGAATCTACCAATCTAGATTATTATCAGGAGTAAAAAATAAACTAAAGGAATTAAAACTCCAAAACTTTACTTTAGGCATAATAACATCAAAAAAGCAAAGTATAGCAATTAAAATTGCAGAATATTTGAAAATTGATGGATTTTTTAATTACATTTTAGGAGAAACTGAAAACATAAAAAGTAAATTAGACCCCAATCTAACGCAAATCTTATTAGAAAAGTATCCTAAATCTAGAATAATAATTATTGGAGATCACCCTAAAGATGCTAAGCTCGCCAGAAATCTAAACTGTCCATTTATTGGCGTATTAACTGGTTTTCACACCGCATACCAATTGAAACAAGCTAGAGAAAATGAGATCCAGACTCTAATTGTAAAAAAGGTTAAAAATATTACAATTGATATGATTTATTCAATTTTATAAAATGCAAGTTCGAATAAGCAGCCTTATAATAAAAAAAGATAAAGATAAAAAAAGATTAAAAATCTTTATTTCTCCCAGGATTCATATTCTTTCATGAATTCCTTAGGCTTCCATAGAGTGTCCATATATTTAGGAATTCCTGAACTGTCACGAGGCCCAACAACTACAAAAGCATCTGCTTCATCTTCTAGTGCTCCACTTAATCGAGCAGCCATTCCAGGGAGAATAAGAACTCGATGTTTTACATTTTCAAACGCTTTGAATTCTTTAACTGCTTCTGCTATGCCTCCAGCATTAAATTGTCCTCCTGCTACTGCACTTTCAATCCCAATACCTTCTGTGTCGACCACCAAAAGCCAACAATTCAAATTTGCGCCCAGTAAATCTTGCTCAACAGGAATTTTTGTCATTCTATAGTTAGATGTCACAAATATTGGCGCCATTTCATCTGGTTCTCCAATTTTATAAATGCCGGCATCAACCGCAGGATAAATTCTAGGATCGGAAAATACACTCTGACGCAATGTCATTAGAGCTAGAAGCCCCCAAATTTCTTCTTTTTTCTGCCCTGTGTGTAAAACTATTAAATTCGTATCTATAGATTCCATAATTGCCCCCATGATTATTTCTTGAAATTGATGTTCCCAAAGTTCTTTATCATCTCCAATTTTAGCTTGATTCCAATAAACTGCAGGAACACCCATTATTGGCCATCCAGCATTGACATCCTCTTTATTGATAGCAGCAGTTCTTAATTGCATAATCTTATCATATGTTGCTGAGAGACTACCAGGACCAAAAAACGTCCCTGAATCTAATATCATTTCTTTAACTCCCAGTTTTTGTAATGTTGCACTTAGAGACATTAATTCATCTAATTCGTTTGAAAAAACAGCTACAGGCAAATTATTTTGCACAGCAAATTTACCGATTTGTTCCCAAGAATCTTTTGTTACAGCATATAATAAAGGCTTTTTGTTTTTAATTGCTTCCGCCGCATATAGCAAAATGTCGACGTCAAAAGTACATAGCATAATTGGAAGATTTGAGAGTTCTGCTATTTTACTCGCAGCTAATTTGAATTGCTCCTTATCTCCAGATACGTTTCTTAATGCAATGCCATCTAGAGTAAGTATATCACCAATCCGTTCTATCTTAAGATCTGTAAGATATCTAAGAGTTTCCTCTAAATCACCATCATCATCTGCAATTTCAATAAAAATTGCTGTCTGGTTATAAAAAGTTAATTGATGACGGTAAAAGACTTCCTCACCCCCGATTATAGCAACTCTATCACCAGTGCCAACAGTTATTGGCCTTTGAGGAGGTGTTATCAGTTTTATCAATTTCTCTCGATTCTTTGCCTGCTTAGGATCTTGCACTAGATGTATGCAATCTTGAACTATAACCTTCCTTTCCAGGATATCTGTCGCAAAAGCCATGCATGTATCGTATCCACACTCTTTACAATTGCTTTTATCTAAAAGTGCATAGACTTCTAGTGGACTTGGTCTTGCCATTTTAATTTCTCCAAATAGATTATTTTTTTCATTGAATAAGTATGTGTAGTCTAATTGTAAATTAAATTAAAAATTTGGTTTTTTCAGAACTATTATGAATCAACACCTAATTATCTCTTAATTTTTCGCACTAGAAAATTATAAAAAAATTTCTTAATTTCTTGTAGTTAATAGCCATGGATCAAAAACATCTTGAGGATCTAACCTCATTATTTTACCCTAAAAATATTGCTTTTATTGGAGCATCAGAGAAATCAACCTTAGGCTCAATGCTGTATTTAAATGACTTCAAAGAATCTAAATGGGCAAATAATTTTTATCCAATCAATCCGAATCATGAAAAAATTTTAGATTGGAAATGTTATCCATCAGTTTTAGATGTGCCATATCCTATTGATACAGCATACATCTCTTTAAAGACAAAATTTATTCCGAAAATTTTGAAAGAATGTGTTAAAAAGGGTATTAAATGGGTAATTATATTCGCATCCGGGTTTTCAGAAACAGGTGATTCTCAGGGAAAAGAGCTAGAGAACGAAATATTAGATATAATAAAAGGTTCAAATACAAGAATAATTGGACCTAATTGCTTAGGACCCATAAATGCAGAATCAGGGATGGCTTTTTCTTTTGCTTCTCAAAGAGGGAATTATGGTGGAGTATCATTTATGTCTCAATCGGGAGGTCATTTAACTCAGTTATTGGATGTTGGGTTTAAACGTGATATTAGATTTCATTTTGGTGTGAGTTTTGGTAATCAAATTGATTTAAACTGTGTTGACTTTTTTAGGTTTTATCGGCAGGATCCAAAAACAAAATTAATAGCCGCATATTTAGAATCATTTGGTTCGGCTACCGGTAGACAGTTATTCTTGGAACTTAGAAAAACTACAAAGATTAAACCCGTAATTCTTTGGAAGGGAGGATATACAAAAGACGGTATAAGAGCCGCCTTTTCCCACACAGGCGCAATATTTTCAGATAATCGTTTATGGAGATCAATGGCTAAGCAAACAGGCACTGTTATTGTAAAAGATAATGAAGAATTTTGGCATACCATAAAAACTTTTGAACTATTATATCCAAATTATCTTCCTAAAGGACGAAATATTGGAATAGTAACTCCTGGTGGTGGAGCTTCTGTGAATCTAACTGATTTATTTGCTAATCTAAATCTACATATTCCTGAATTGACATTAGAATCACAATCTAAAATTGCAAATATTCTACCAAATGTGAATGTAAACATTAAAAATCCAATTGATCTTGGCGCCTCAGGTTTCATTTTGAATATTTTTACTGAATGTATAGAAGTTGTAATTAATGATCCTAATATTGATATTGTTATTATTCCACTTTGGTCTGATCATGTATATCGCCATGTTTTTAAACGACTGATTAACATTCGAGACCGAACTTCAAAACCTTTTGCCATTTGTTTACCTACTTTGGCAGATGATGGAAATCTTGCTAAAAGATTTGATACAATCAAAAAATTTTTACATAAAAAACGAGCTTTATATTTCTTATCTCTGAGAGATGCTGCTCAAAGTATGACTCTATTATGTGATTATTCTCAATTCCTAAAATCATTTTATAAGAAATAATAAATTAAATTCTCTTTTTAATTCAATAGGCAAAATAATTATTCTAATTTAAAGAAATAGAAAAAGAAATTGAATTTTTATGATTGAAATCAATAGTATTCTGTTTTTGATATTAGTAATGCGAAGAAGCTGTAAAAAACAATATTTACAACACAGCTAATTACCAGATATATTAGAATTAATTCAAAACCAGTCCAGTTATAAAATAATTTACCAAATTCTAATTCTAAAGTTGGACTTAAAAACACTCCGATAACCACTGCGACTGTGCTTACAATAATAGTTAATAACCATCCCGCAAAACCTTGAAATTTACTTTCAGCAAATTTTCCAGCAAGAATAGCAGCGATTATCGGTGCAACTAGATAACCCAAACTGAGTATCAAAAAGGTATTGTCTTCATTAAAAAGAGGTTGAACTATTGCCCAATCCATGTTATTAGATGGCACACTCGTAACTGAACCGAAAAGATAATAAATTATCATTAAAGGAGCATTTTGAATATTATCCATTAAAGTATCAAATCCTACATCTAATGCAAAATACAATATTGAAACTATAAAATTTAATCCAATAAAAGCTACTAAACTTAATAAAAATGATTTTCCAAATCCCATTTTTTTCAAACTCGTTTTTTAAATGATCTTTTCTATTATTTATCTTTGATTAAGAATGCATTTTATTATGATATAAATGTAATTTATTTTTAAATTTTAGTGTAGGATAAAATGAAAATTCACGTTTTTCAAAATCAATGTTACACCTCCAAAATTTAAATATTTATCTTCTCTTATTATATTGACCAATTAATGAGAAGAGATAGTAAAAAATTTGCTCTTGGGAAGCTTAAACATGAATATTTAGTTAAACTACTTTCAAATTTAGAAATTAATGACGATAGAGTAGTAATAGGCTCTAAAATTGGAGAAGATGCTGCTGTTATCGACATACCCGGGAATAATTATTTAGTTGCTAAAACTGATCCAATTACTTTTGCTACTGATCAAATAGGGTATTATGTTGTAAATGTCAATGTTAATGATGTTGTTTGCACTGGAGCTAAACCTAAATGGTTCCAGGCAACAATTTTATTACCTCAAAAAAATACAACGAATAGCCTAATTGAGAACATATTTAAAGATATTCATGATACTTGTAAATCTATGGGGATAGCTGTAATTGGGGGACATACGGAAATTACACCTAAACTTGATAGGCCAATGGTAATTGGTTCTTTATTAGGAGAGGTTGAAAAAGAAAAACTTGTTCTGACATCTGGAGCAGAGCCAGGGGATGCAATAATTCTCACAAAAGGTATTTTTATTGAGGGGACTTCAATAATTAGTCGTGAAAGAGAAAGTGAGCTCAAAGAAAAGGGACTTAATTCAACTTTTATAGAAAAATGTAAGAATTATCTTTACGAACCAGGAATAAGTGTACTTAAAGAAGCATTATTGGCTAATAAAAGCTTTAAAATTAAAGCCTTTCATGATCCAACTGAAGGGGGGCTCGCTACGGGCCTCGCTGAAATGGCCATCGCATCGAATACAGGAATATTAATTGAAAGAGAAAAGGTTACTATTCTCCCTGAACCTTCAATATTAAGTAAAATTTTTGATTTGGAGCCTATGGGTACAATTTCATCAGGATCACTATTAATTGCTATAGATGATGATTTAAGTCAGGACTTAATTGATTTATTGAGAAACAATAAAATTAATGCTGAAAAAATTGGCAATTTCATTAATAAAGAGAAAGGTTTGATGATTAAAGAGAATGATGGAAAGTTAAATCCATTATTATATTCTGAAACTGATGAGATAACAAAAATTTTTTAAATTATAACAAAATGGACCTATTTTAGTATAACTCTATCATTAACCAATATTTTTATTTTCATATTTTTATTTTATTAATAATTAGCTTTAATTTTTTAGGGTTGTATAGTTTCGAATATATATTAAGATTGAAAAAATAAATGATTAAATTTGGTTAACAAAGAACTAAGCGATATCTTAGATTTCCTAGAAGAAAAAATTAAGGGTCAAGATTTTGGTCTAAGATTTGAGACAAATGTGTTTTTTGAAATATTAGAAAGGAAAAAAGAGAAATTTAAAGACTTTAAAGATGATATAAGGTTAAGATGGGATGAATTTGATCAAAAGAACCAAAAAAGAGTAATAAAAAAAACCTTTACAACTTTTTTCTATGAAAATTTTCATGATTTCTTTAGATATTTTCTACAATTTTTTTTTGGATTTAACGAAAGCTCATTAGAATTAATCATAAAAGAAAAAATCTCTGAAAAATTTTTATTTTTAGAATATAATTATTTCTTATCCTCTGAAGAAATTGACTATTTTGATAAGACTTCCAAAGATTTTGAGGGGGAACTACTTAATGGATTTACGTTTCCTACTGGTTACTTTTATTTCCTTGTTAGAATCTTAGGAATAGTAATTAGAAAGACAATTCAAGAAAAAATCTTTATTTTACTTGATGGTGTTAAAGTTAAGAAAGGTAAAAATAGTGAAACTCTAAATTTTATGATTATCATAAAGGATAGTAAGGATGAAATTTTCCACAAATATTATAACATGGTCCTCTATTACTTCTTAAGACGATTTAAAGGCATTCCTGAAAAATATTATAAAACATTACTAGAAGGAAGAGAAAAATTATATCAAACAGCTTTAGATGAATATATATATGCTAAGGAAAAATTGGTTGATTTACTTTATTATTTTTACAAAAAATGCATTTTACTAGAAAGTTTTTCACCTCTGTTAGACTTCTTTAATTTTGTTGGTTCTAGAGTAGAAGATTCTATCTTTTCTAAAATTGACATTATAAAGAAAGGATTTGTAGCCAACCTGGACGATTATAGTGATACTAAAAAGAATTCACTACTTAAATTTTTTAATTATCTTGATAAAAAATCAACCCTTTATTCAACATTTCAAGCGAATAACCTCCCATCTTCGAAATCTCAATTAAACTTATTCTTTCTGTATATGAAATATTATCTTGGAAGTGGCTTAGAAGCGTTAGAAGTAGGAGATTTACTTTTCTTACCTAATAAGTTTAAAACTAATTTGAATAATTATAATAAGAATATTGAAGATGTTATTAGTGCTAATTCGATTAATAATATAAAAGAATTTCTCAACTTCTTCTCTACTTTATCAAATATTAAAAATATTGATCCATTTTTTCATAAATTATTTAATAAAAATATATCAGAGCTTAACTATGGCTTTTTTAAAACTTTTTTAAAGAGCTTTAATGCAGATTTTTCAATGAAACTTGATAAAGAAAATACTATCCTTTCTGAAAATCCTGAAAATACACCTTTCTCATTCAATAAAATTGTTGATCATATTTGTAGAATTCTTTATGTTTTAATAGATAAGATTTTTCTTAGATCTAATCCAGATGATGCTTCTCCAAACTTTATCGATCCACGGAGTCGTTATATTGGTAAAAATATTGCTCTAAGGGTATTAGAATTATTTGTTTTCCAAGATATAAACTACTCAGATGATGTATGGCCTGACTATATAATTAGTTTAAATAAAGAATATCTTAAAGAGGAAATGGAAAAGTATAACATTATGATTTCAGATGAACATTTTTACTCTGATGAAGAGCTAATACAAATTATGATCACTTATAATATTCAATCATTCTCAGATCAACCCTTTTTCGAAGAATGGCTAATTTCTGAAATTATTATTCCATTAAATAATTTTATCTTAGATATTAAAAACACTGTTAAATCCTTAAATGAGATCGAAGTATACGAAAAATTAAGCGAATTTTTCATCTCAGATGTCGAAGATGAGCAAATAATAAAAGATTTTAAGTTTGTTTGTCAACAAATTGCACCCTTTTGGAAAAAATTTGAATAATTTTATGTTATATTAAAAATCTCTAAAAATCTCTGAAAGTTTTCTTCAATATTAATAATAGATACACCCAAAGTTATGTTTTCAATAACATTTTTTCCACAAATAATTCCAGAAATCATTTTCACGTTATCTGTTAATTGAGGTTCAATCTCATCTATGTCGCTTATACATAGAACTGTGGGATGTTTCAAATCCCTAAATCCTTCAGTAAACATTATATCAATTTCATAAGGACCTCGATCCAACCATTTAATAAATTCGTCTAATCTAATCTCTTCTGCATTTAAAAAAATAGCCATTTCTTTATTGAGGTTTTGAATTATTGAATAAGATGCGCCATATTCTGTGAATATCTGGGAATCCTTTCCTTTATTATCAATTTGATGGTGTTTAACATTTTTAATTACAGTAACGTTATAGCCCAACCTGTCTTTGAACAATTTTATCGCATTCTTAATAAAATATGTCTTCCCCGAGCCAGAATATCCTATAACATCAATAATTCTAATAATAACCACATTTGTAAATTTAATCTACAACTAAAATTCAAGTATTCTTAATTATTTTTATTCTTAGCAATAAAAAAACATTATAATATTTTACTATTTAATATATATTTAATTAAGATTTTTATGTAGAATTCAAAATACCATCGAGCGCAGATGCCCGACAAAAAAGAATACTTTGTATTTGATGCTAATTTCTTCATTTGTATGCTTCAAATTAGAGCTCGAAATATTTTAGGAAATTTAGAAAAAGCAGCGAAAGAGTTAGGTTATGAATATTATATCTCTGAAGTAGTATTTAATGAAATAAAAGCTCCGCACACCTATAAAGACAAACTACGGCAAATGTTGAATGTAAAAGAGATATTACCTATAGAAATTGATGATATAAAGAATGATCTCATTCCATTTAACATAAGATTTCCCGCCCAGGATCCAGATCTTTCATTGGTTTACATTGCGAAAAATTTAATAGATAATGGAGAATCTTTTCCTATTCACTTAGTAACAGACGATTTTAAGCTTGTAAAAAATACTAGCTTACTCTACAAAGGAAGAATTAATATTTTGTCTCTTTCGAGTTTCCTTCTAAAGATACAGAGAACAACCACTAATTCTCAAATGAGAAAATATTTCAAAGATATTTGGAAGAGAAGTCTAAATTATACATTATCCTATATGATTGAACGCTCTAAAACCTATCCTGCAGAACAAAAGATTACTTGGTTAATTGAAAAAGCAATTACTGTTACTGAAGACTCGATTTTGACGCAAGATGTTGAATTAGAGAACCCAGATGTTGGTATGAAATTTGAAATCGGCGCCTCTAGGTATTTAGAAGAGATTAATATTGCTGAAAAGTATATTACTAACCAAGATCTCCCCAAGAGTGAAGAGGACCAAGTACTGGGTATTATAAAATTCCTCGAGAATTTAAAAATTTCTAGAGAATACATGAATAGAGCAAGAGATGCTATTGTAAAGAGTGAATCAAAAGAAGCAGTAAAACATTTGAAAAAGGGAAATCAATTTTTAATATCGTTACTTCAAGTTGCTTTAGGACAATTAACAAAAACTAAGGATTATGAGGTCATTCAACAACTTATTTGCTCAGAGATCAGCAAAATGGAGTTTTTACGAGCATTTCTACTAGTGTCACTTGGCAGAATTAATTCAGCTATCAGCTCACTTGATAGAGCAGCTTTATTTTCAACAATTATCCATAATCATAAAACTTGTTTAACTCTTAATTATGTTAAAGCTTTAATCTACATTTTTCACGGACTTTATAAAAATGCAATCATGCAGTACAACTTTACCGAGGAGTTAGCAGAAATATATGAAGATGACAGATTAAAATTAAAATGTTTAATAGGAAAAGCTATTGCTCTATACTTACAAGGTGAAGATAAAGAAACAGCAATGATAATAATGGAAGAAATATCGACCATGAATTTAGATGAAAACTTTCTTGATGCTATTATAGTATTTAGTGAACTAGGTGATTATTTTTTAGCTTTAGGGCATTCTCAAATTGCGGCAAATTTATATAATCAAGCATTAGAAGTCTCTATTGATTATAAATTAACATTAAAAAGCGAAATATTAATTGAGAAACTCAAGAGATCGTATATTGCTACTGTATTAGCCGGTTATTCAGCAGAAGATATGGTTGATAGGTTGGACCTTTTATTAGATAAAGCATATTCAATTAAAGATGTGGAAAAATATAATGAACAAATAAAAAAAATTTCAAGTTTTAATCTATTATTTTATACACCATTCCCATATATCACCGGGAAGAAGAAAGTTATTCCATTTTCAAAATTACCTAAAGAACTTAAAGAAGATTTCCTAGAAGTAGTCCATTTTGAAAAAAGCTCTAGTGATCAAAACCAAATACTTTTTATAGTGTCTCATTATGAATTAGGTTTATTAGGGGTTATCGTAAAAACAAATGAAAATGTTACTGGAATAGCAGAAAATTATACACTCAAAATAAAACCGACAGCAAAAGTAAAAATTTATGAACCTGATAAGGATTTGAAAAATGATTATTTAATCCGTGCTATTGTTGAAATTACTCAAAAAAATCAAGTTAAGATTAATTATACTCTTCCATCTTTCTTTAAACAGTTAAATTTGTAATAGAGTTTTCTATTAAAGCTATAAAGAATAAAGGAAACTTTAAAACCAGTAATGTGTTTGCCTAAAAACAGCCCAAATGTCTCGATATATTATAAGATTATTCAAGTTCTCCTTTCTGATTTATCTCGTTGCGAAATTTGATGGCTGTGGATGGCACACGATATACAATAGTACTTAGTCGAAGATGAACCCATTATTATTGTCCCTGCTTTTTTTAATTCAGCATACATTCTACCATCGACTAAAGATGTTCTTCTTGTAACAGCTTTAGCTTTACTTCGAGCAACAAATCGTCCACATTTATAGCATTGAACTTTACTGTCCTGGCCCTTCCGGCTTCCGGTTTTTCCGCCGCTTTTTCTTTTTTTAGGAATAAAAATCAGCTAGTTTTAATTTTGTTTAGTTATTTAAAATGTTTCTAATGAAATTTAATTGAATAAAACTTAAAAAATTTATCCTTAATAAAAAATTTCGAAAATGAATCGATAGGAATTTCTTCTATGGATTTTAGCTAAACATCAATATTATTTTGATTTAGGTTTTTAAAGTCTTAAAGGTATGATTTAATCTTTGTAGAACCGTATAAATTAAGGTAAAAGTATAAATGATTATGCTGATAAGAAAAACTGGTGTGACTGGTACTCTAGTGATAAAAG
Organism: Promethearchaeia archaeon; assembly: GCA_029856085.1. Lineage (GTDB taxonomy): Archaea > Asgardarchaeota > Lokiarchaeia > Sigyniarchaeales > SOKP01 > Loki-b32. The sequence goes on from JAHQWI010000130.1 coordinate 20,643, forward strand.
GGATAGAAATTGTTATAGGTTTACCTAATGAAAGGGATGTTACAAAATAAAATATTAGTTCTCCAATTATAGCAAAAAGTAAAAATAAGATTCGTTCAGCTCGTTCCATAAAACCGATTCCTTTCATATTAACACCTTCATTCTCAGCTCTTGAACGTATATAAGAAATCATAATAATTAAAAACAAAATTATATAACCTAATAAATAGTTTAGCAAACCACCATAAATCAAACCCAAAACACAAATAGCATCAGAAAGTCTATCTAAATTCGAATCTAAAAATGCCCCAGCTTGAGTTTCTTTATCTGTTCTTCTTGCTACTTCTCCATCAAACAAATCCATAGCACCACCTATTCCCATTATACTAGGAATAATCCAAGAAAGGTATACTGAAAAATACAATCCAAATATACCAATTAATAGTGATGCTACTATTGAACAGATGAATCCTATAAAAGAAATTGTATTTGGGGTAATGTTATGTTTAATTAAAAATTCTACAGGACGATCTATGTATCTAATTGAAATTTCCCTTTGTCGAACTCTTTTTTCTGTGCCTTCTATTTCATTCAATTCCTTTTTGAATCCTAAAATCCTATAATTTAGATTAATATTTTTAAAATTTCTCTCTAATAAAAAATTTATTATAATAATAATATATGTAATTTCAACAACCTAATAACTGAAGAAGCTAAATATGATTGATTTCCAAAACTTATTGTTGGAAATTTTAATGCTAATAATTCCTTTGAATTAAGAAATTCATCTTCCTGACTACCTATAATAAATAAGATATCCCTCTTCTCTTGAATTTTGCTTTTTACCTTGAAAAAATCATTACCATCCTCTTTTAAAGCAAATATACTATAATTTGTTTTTTGAAATTTCTTTATCGCTTCTATAATACTCATGTTTGATGTTATAATAGAATTAAGTGGATTATAATTTGGTTCTTCTCCTAAATTTGATTTTAATAGGAAGGTTACAAAATGGTCTGTTAACATTAATTCAGTTTTAGGAAAATTTCTATAATCTAATAATTCTGGGTTAAAAACGAATGTACCATAATTGTCTAAAAAGACCCATATTTGAATTTTTTTTTCAAAATCTCCTGTACTTAGTATTGCCGCTAGAATACACCTTGAAATTACATCTAATCTGCCAGAAGACCCTGGAATATCTTTAATAGTATAGTTATCGAGATTAACTGTTCCAGATTTAATAAAAAATATTAAATTCATCGAAGGAAATTAAAGTAAATTTTATTATATTAACAAGAATTTTCTTATTAATTAATTTAGATATTTTAAAGTTGAATATTGGGCTCTAAACTATTCAATAATACCTTGGTAATTATTATTAAATATAAAAAAGAAAGATAGAAATGAAACCTAAATACCACAATTCAAATGAAGATCATGCATTTTTCATTAAATCGTGAGAAGCAACCGAGTTAATTGTATTCTTTTTTTTATATCGGATGATTAAGTAGAAAGTAGAAGATATTATAAGAATAGAAATAACAATACCTATAATTGCGGCACCGTAGTCATTTGTAATAAAATTAAATAAAGGTATCCATGGGGATGCTAAATTATCTAACCACGATTCACCATTATGATCGATCAATACACGTTCTAATCCATCTGGGTCTCCAGATAATATTCCAATAGTGAATCCAACTGCTATCATCAGCATTAATATTCCAGTAACAGCTAATGTTGAAGTAATAGGTCTTTTGTATTTAGAAATATTGATAAGTATAACTTTATTCATCATTATTGGTTCTGTTGTAATAAGATCTGGTTTCACTCTATAAATATAGAATATTATTAAAGAAGATATAATTGCTTCACCAATGCCAATCAAAAGGTGCCAATAAACCATTGCAGGAATTGCTATCCCATAGGGGACTGCTCCAGAAACACCTAATTCAATAGCACATATAAACGCAGCTAAAATGATAGAAATGTACGCACCAATCGCTGTTGCAATAGAAACTTTTAATTCTTTTCTAATAGATGTTTTATTTAAGATTTTTACAATAAATACAACAATATAGAATCCAACTATTCCACCAATTATTCCCATATTGAAAGCATTTGCTCCCATGGCAAGAATCCCTCCATCTCCAAATAAACTCTGTACAACTAAAACCAAGAAGAGAATTATAACGGAAGCCCATGGTCCCAATATAATAGCAATAAGTGTTCCTCCAATTAAATGACCAGAAGTTCCTCCAGGAACAGGATAGTTAACAAATTGAAATGCAAAAATAACTGCTGCCAATACTCCAATATAGGGAACCAATTTTTCAGAATCTTCTTTCTCAAAGATTTTCCCTATTTTAAAATATCCAAGAATCATTACCACTATAGTAATAACCCAAAGGAAAATAATTGTTGTCGGATTTAATAAACCATCTGGTATATGCATTTTTAAAACACAATAGTTAATTTTTTTTGTAATGATATATTAAAATGTTACTATATTATAAAAAAGTATGAAAATTATTAAATATTACTTTTTTTAAAAAAAGTATGAAAAAGACGGATTGAATTGTTTAGACTTTTTGTTGAGTTGATTAAATTTTGAAGATAAACTTACCTTTTAGACTTGAAGATGAGAAAGTTTATTTAAAAAAAAGTCATCCTTTAACTCGTTTAATTTTACCGTTTATTTTTGTAATACCTTTTATCATTATAGATGATATTTATCTGATAGTTTCTATTCTATTAACTGTTTTTATTACTGATTTAATATTTAGATTAAACATAATAGAAATACTCTCAAGATTAAGAATTGTCATTCCCTTTATATTTCTACTAACGATATTCATTCCTTTATACGTTGGAGATATTGTTCTTTATCAATTCAAGATGGGAATTACGATATCAATTTTTAAGGAAGGATTAATTTTAGCTTCTCTAACAATTTTAAGAGTTCTTGGGGCATTATTTGTATTTATGTCCTTTTTCTCAACTTTAACTTATTCTGAATTCATAGAAGCTTTAACAAAGTTAAGAATCCCATCCATTTTTGTAGGATCCTTAATAATTATGTTGCATTATATTCCAATCTTAGCAAACTCAAATAGAAAGATTCTAGAAGCACAAGAAATGCGTGGTAAAAATATCGCATCATATTATCAGAAACTAAAAACGCACGCTTATATTATGGGAAAGAGTATTGTAACAAATATGGAGAGAAGTGAAAAACTATACGAAAGTTTGAAAATGCGAGGTTTTACAGGTAGAATAACATTTGCTCCTAAAAAATTTACTTTAATTGATTTAAGTTTTTTTACTCTTTTCAGTGTAATCATGGTTTTTATGATTTTTATATTAAATTTGCAATCAATATATCAGGGTGTAATTACTTTATTTTTGCCGTAGAAGTTGAAAATCTAAATTTTAGCTATGATAATCGGTTTAAAATTAACGATCTCTCTTTTAAAATTGAAGACAACTCAATTTATGCCTTAACAGGAAATAATGGATCAGGTAAGACAACTTTATTAAGATTATTAGTAGGATTATTGAAACCAAAATCTGGATCAATTAGGATTTTTGAGAAAAATGTTACAAGAAATAAACGAGATCTATGGGAAATTAGACAATCGGTTGGTTTTTTATTTCAAAACCCAGATGATCAACTTTTTGCGCCAACTATTGAAGAAGATATCAGCTTTGGAGCAAGAAACTTAAAATTAGGTGATGATGAAGTAAAGGAAAGAGTTAGCTGGGCTTTGAAAGCAGTTGATTTAGAAGATTTTAGAAATTATTCACCATTTAACCTTTCATGGGGTCAAAAAAAGAGAGCAGCATTAGCAGGAGTTTTAGTAATGAAACCTAATTTGCTAATATTAGACGAACCTTTTGCTAACCTTGATTTTAAATCGATATATAATCATTTAAAAATTATTGAGAAATTAAGAAAAGAGAATAACATTACAATTTTCTTCACTACACATAATCTATTCTTTGTTGAAAATTGGGCAGAGAAAATATTGGTTTTAAACGATGGTAGGATTGTTTTTGAAGGTACTCCTCTTGAGGGACTAAATAATTCAAATGTTAAGGCATTACTGGGTTCATACGATGACATTCTCTCACTAATTGAAAAAGAAAAATAAATTAAGAAAAAATTAAAAAGTGGCATAGATTTAGCCTAATGACACTAACACTATATTCTCATTTTAGGGAAATACCTTTAAAATCAAACATGTTCTCTCGTGCTAGGCAATAATCTCTATGCGCTATTGGGAACATAGTCATGTCTCCTGCGTACTGACTCAAGCTTCATCGCTTTGGTAACCACCTTTGCTAGACTAAGAGCCCATTTGTACAGGATTATAATTGACTAATTAACTCCGAATTTTCGCGTCACTTTGCACTACATATTCATTTTTTAATCGTATGAGTCCTCGAAAACGCAGTTTATTCCATCATTGTTCTCCCATTATTATAATAGGAAAATAAGATTATAAAGATTTTCATTACGAAGAGAAAGGAAACGGATCTTTTTTATCTACTCCTTTAATTTTATCTTCTATTCGTAATATAAGACTTGATACACAGTTAAAAAGAATTTTTCTTATTATTTCATACGTCATATCAATTTCAATGTCGTTATCGTGAAATTCATCATCTTTATAAAAAGCTTTGTACACATTTTCAGTTTTTAAGATTTTATACGATGAATCTACTAGAAATGCGTAAAATTGAGAACTTTCATATTCTTTCTTTATTATTAGGGAGAGCATAGCATCCTCCTTTTTCCCACGTGCCCACTTAGACGGAATTTCGAAATGAAAATTGATAACTTTCTTTTTCTTAGTTATAAGGATTATTTCGAAGAAGGCCTCATCAATTTCTAAATCAAAAAACTTTTTTAATTTATTTATGAGATCTTCCTCTAACATTTCATCAGGATAAGACAACAAAACACTTGGTCCTAATATCTGGTTAAAGTAAGTTAATACTAAGTGAATGACGACTCACCATAAGTTTATTAGATTATAATAACCCAACAGTATCAGATCTAAACAATTCTTTAATCTCTTTACTCACTTCTCCTTGGTCGTCTTGTAAATATCGATTTAGAATCATTGTGATTTTTAGAGCCCACTTTTTCATCGTAGCAATAATAAATCCTATTTGAACTTTCTTGTCAGTGCTTATACATAATACTCCTTTACCAACTTTCATTGAAAATATCATTCCTTCGAAATATTCAGTAATTTGTAGTGAAATATTTCCATATCCTAGGATGTGACCTTGTTCCTCACCAGCAATAAAAACTGCTCCACCTATCGCACCAATTTTTTCTACCGAAATGCTATTCTTTTCAGAAAAAGTAAATTTTGATTGACTCATAATAGTTATTCCTGTATCATCAGTTAATATCGCATACTTTAATCCAGGAGTACTATTTATAATAGCACTAAGTATTCTCTTTAATTTAATCTCATCTTCAGAATAACTCAAATATCAGTCAACCTATTAACTATTATATCTTTAATTAACAGTCGTTTTTAAATTATAAAAATAGTTATTTAAACTTAACTTTATATTTTTAGCTCATACCTATTTTAGTATTAGAAGAAATTAATTGTATAAAAATTTAAGTAAACTGATTGTTTTTCTACTGTTCGCGATAAAAAATAGTTTTTCTTAATTTCTATTATTTTTAAACCTTAGAAAAGTTCCTGTGCTTTAATTAGGTTTTTCAGTGGCTTTAAACGACTTCTATAATCTCTTGATTTCTCAAGTAAAACTAATAATTTGTAGTTTTTATTCTTATCTAAATCACGCTTTATTTTTATCAATTTTGAATCTTCTATAAAGTCGCGTTTTTTTGTAATAGCAGATAATGCTAAAGTGTTTTCTAGAACCCATAATTTCTTTGAAATCTTTGAACCAACAGGAAATCCATGTTTATCTGTAATAATTCCTGCTACAAAATTAGGGAAATTTTTTTCCACCCTGTATAAAAAGTAATTAACTTCATCTTGATTTAGTATACTACCCAATTTTATAACACCTAACCAACCAATTTTATCAAATCGATAGGATAATTATGAAGATATTATAACATTAAATGTTATATTATGAAGATGATATGTCAGTTTTGGGGTAACATTGTACCACGCCAATGACATTTTTAGTTCTTTAACTGTTTTTTCCAGTTAAAATTATGCTAAAGTTAGGTTTAATTCAATTGAGTTTAAATTATTTAAAAGAGATAATTGGAAATTTATAGTAATTTTGCTTGTATTACAAATATTTCGCTATGCTAATCCAGATTATTTTGTGGATGATTTAAGAGATATAATAAAAATTGTTGATGAAAGAGAAAAATATACTAAACAGAAATTAAATAGATATTTGAGAAGGTTTGATATTTATTGATTTTAAATAAAATAGGAGATGAAATTGGTGTTTATCAGAAAAAAACTGAAAAACAGAGAGATTGAACCAAAGATAGTATTAATTAATAATGATCTAATTCAATTTATCATTCCATTTCTTGATAATATTAATCTAAATTTTTCCTTGATTTAAAAAATAAAGATTAATTATTTATTTTAATCATTTAGGTTTGAAGTTTGATTCTCATAAATAAAAAATGATTTTGCAAAATAGTAAAAATTACTTGAAATTAAACAATTTTCTCGTTTTATCAACTGTACTGGAATCAAATTTCTTAAATAAGGCATAAGCAGCAATTGGCACGACACATCCACAATTGTCACATAAAAGTGGTGAATTTCCCATGACACAAAACTTTTGTTTTCCATCAGGATAGAAACTTTTTACT
>JAHQWI010000131.1 GCA_029856085.1 Promethearchaeia archaeon
GTTTATATCCTTCAATAAGTTTTTGAGTTTCCGGATTAATATTGATAAAATCACAGAGTATTTGAAATATAACAGGAATATCGTCAATGCTAACGGCTTCAGCGCCTTTTTGTCTAATCTCAATTAGCCTTTTAATGTTTTCCATTTTATATTGTTTTCAAATTTTTTAATTTATTACATTAATCAATATCTATAAATTGAAAATTCTTTATCTAATTTTTTTTTCAGACTTAATGGAAAATTAAATCTATTTGAATACAAGTCAAAAATCAAATCATCAATTTTCTTTTGATGGTCTGTGTAATCATAATTTGGATTATATTCTTTATTTCTGATAATCTCATTGACTAATTTTTCAACAATTATTTTTGTTTCATTATCAGTTGAAATAATAGGTAAAGTCTGGATTCCTGTTATTTGAATACTATTAGTATTATTGATAATTCCTTTAGCTAGGTAATTATATAAAGAACTATTCAACAATCCTAACATATATGGGATTGTAATAGTTTTATCCCTAATTATAAATCCAATAGCTTTATTTGAGTCCCAATAGCATCCTTTTGGCATATAACGTGCTGCTAATCTTGAACTTACACCACTTATTATAATACCCTCCTGTTCAAACGGTACATTCACAGGGATATCATAATTTTTTTTAGATTCTTCACTCCAATCTAATGCTTCCATAATTGGTCTATAATATTGTTCTGCTCCTCCTCTCTTTAAGTAAGGCTTCCACCTTATTGATTCAAGGTCTTTTTTTAAAATAATTTTATATTTTCGATTTAGGTCAGATATTCTCTTATTTCTTCCCTTAAAAACCTCTGCTAATTCTGTTTCTTCAATAGCAGCTATGTATTTTCTATTATTATGGGTATGCATTCCAATATATCCTTTCAGATAATTATCTAATTTAGGTGCATTTTCAAATAATTCGATAATTTCTTCTTCAACACCATTAAAAAATATATTATATGGTAAGGAATTATATTTTTTTTGCTCTGTTTCATTGACAATCCTTGGAACTCTGTAATCTTCCTCGGTATTTACTCTAGGAATTATCCTCATTATATTTTTTTCCCTAATCTTTTTATTTTTTTGACCGGAGCATTTTGTTAAGATAATAATAGTAGGACTAGTGCTTACATTTTGACTAGAAAACAAATTTTTTGGTGCTAACAGAATTTCATTAATCATACAATTATTGAGAATAAATCTCCTTAGATTTTTATGGGTACTCAAAGTTAAAAATGAATCACTAGTTATAAAACCTAATTTTCCACCCTCTTTTAAGCGCCAAATGCTATTTACAATAAACATAGCATATGTTTCATGAGCATTTATTTTCCCATAAATTTTTCTCAGTTTTAATTTGTTTTTACGAATATACGCACTTGCTTTATTTAGATATGGTGGGTTTCCAACAATAAAATCGTACTCATTATATGAATCAGGGTATAATGCGATAAGTGTATCCTGTGCTTTAAAGGAAACTCCTAATTTTTCTATCCCTCCTTTAATACTTGCATTTATATCATATGTAAATATTTGGTCACTGCCAATTCCATACTCTATTAATTTGTTTACGAAAATACCAGGTCCGACGCACGGATCTAAAATTTTCTGATCTTTCTTAATCTCCCCTAATCTTGAAATTATATATTCCACTGTTAGAGGAGGAGTAATAACTACTCCTAAATTCTTACTATTAAACTTGATTCCTAATCATCACTCTTAGATTTTTTATTTAAATTAATATCAACTTCATTTAATAGAATTGTATAAAAATGGGAGAGTTTTTTCAAAACCGTTAGATCTATTTTATCCACATCATCATTAACAGAATGAATATAATTATAAGAGCTTTTATCACCATTACCAATTCCTTGGAATTCCTTATTTAGAAGAAATAATCCGTCACTATAAGTGCCAATGTAAAATCTTCGTGTTTTCTCTAAACTCATTATTTCCTTATTTTCTAAAATATAATTGATAGATTTAAAATATTTATTATTAATGAGGCCATGATCCCATAAATATACCCTTTTAGCAATTGAGTCAAAATTAATAATGTACGTTTTATTTCTGTCGCAGTTTTTTATGCGCTTATAGTAATTTCTAACTCCAATTGTCCCAGACTCTTCTGCACCTGTAAAAACAAAATTTAAATTGTAATTTTTAAGCCTATTTTCTGGATTTGAATAATATTGGAGAATTTCTAGTACACATGATATTCCAGAAGCGTTATCTATAGCACCTTTAGAATTATTATTAGTGGTATTTATCCATAATATAATAGTTGTAGCACAATTAATTAGTATGATTAATAATGCTGAAATGTATAATAGCAAAATGTCTTCAAAAAAGACAAAATAATTTAGGATATTAATTAATAGGCATAAAAGAAAAGAAATTATCCAGATATAGTATAATTGGATACGAATTTTTATTGAGAAAGCTTGTCCTTTTGAATCTAAATGTGAAAATAAAAAAATATTATTGTCAGAGGTTCTATTCTTAAATTGAGATGGTATATTTACAAATAAATTTTGAGAATGATATTGCCGTCCTATTTTAAGTTTCTCTGGATTCCTTGTAAGTATAATTAGACTTAAAATTAATATAAAAATTAGAAACAGATTGACTATCGTAAAAATCGGTTGAATATTTAAAAATATGACTACAAGGAGCCAACTTAATAATGATAAAGAAATTTTTGGATAGATTCTTGAATAGAATGTACTAAATGAGAATTCTTGAATTTTTGGAGTAAGATTTAGATCTTCTACTTTCTGTTTGGCAATGTTGAAACTTATTTTTTCAAATTTAGTTCCAGATAATCTTGGAAAAGAGAATTCTTTTAAATTTTTTGATATACGTGTTTCATCAATCATGGTTCAAATAATTATTGTAAATATGCTCCATTTTTCGCAGAGCTTACTATTTTTCTATAAATGTTTAAGTAACCAGTTTTAAACCTTGGTTCAGGTCTTTCCCATTCTTTTAACCGCTTTTTTATTTCTTTATGAGGGATTAATAAGTCTAATTTTCGATCATCTATATCAATTTCAATCTCATCCCCATTTTCTACAATAGCTATAGGACCCCCTTCAAATGCTTCAGGACACACATGTCCTATACAGGGCCCTCGCGTAGCCCCCGAATACCGACCATCAGTAATCATGGCTACAGAATCACCTAATCCCATCCCTACGAGCATGGCGGCAGGTATAGATAATTCTCTCATTCCTGGAGATCCTTTCGGACCCTCATAACGAATCACTAAAACTTCTCCTGGTTCTACTAGATTAAATATTAACGCATCTCTAAGTTGCTCTTCACATTCAAATACTCGTGCAGGACCTTTATGATGTCTCATTTTAGTATTTACAGCACTTTGTTTTATGATAGCTCCCTCTGGGGCTAAATTCCCTTTTAAAACTGCTATACCTCCTTCACTAGCTATTGGATCTTCAAAATTTCGAATTATATGGTAATCATGGATCTCAATGGTGTCTAAATAATCTTTTAATATAGTTCCAAAAACATTTTTTGTAGACAAATCTAATACGCTTGATAACTTTTTCATTAAAACTCCAACACCACCCGCTTCATGAAATTCTGTGAGGTTATAGTCTGAGGCTGGTTTGAATTTCGCAAGTAATGGAACGGATTTACTTAAACTATCAAAATCGAAATGGTTAATGGATCCTCCAATCTCATGGGATAACGCACACATATGCAAAACCATATTTGTAGAACCTCCAAAAGATAAGGCGACTTTGATAGCATTTTCGATTGATACAGGGGTGATGAGATCTAATGCCTTAACATCCTCCTCAACTAATTTCATAATGATTCTGCCGGATACTTCTGATAAATTTTCTCTGTCCTCACTAGTAGCACTCATTGTAGCACAACCAGGCAAAGTAAGTCCCATAGCTTCTACAATACATGCCATTGTATTTGCAGTACCCATCATATTACATGCCCCAGGAGAACAGCATGTTTGAGATTCTATTAAAAAAAGCTCAGCTTTAGTTAGTTTACCTGCCATACATTGACCAATTGCTTCTTTTATATCAGAAGTTACATAGGTTTTTCCTTTAAGAGGTCCATTTTCAAAAAATTTTGCTTCCATTATCCCCCCAGTTAAAAATACTGTAGGAATATTACATCTAGCTGCTGCTAAAAGCATCCCTGGAATAATTTTATCGCAAGAACACAACATTACCATTCCATCAAAATTATATGCTTTAATAGTGCATTCAACTGAAGCTGCTATTACTTCTCTCGAGGGTAAAATAAATTTAGAAAAGTTACCTGAATTAGCGATTCCATCACAAGACGCAATTGTATTAAATTCCATAGGAGTGCCACCCGCTTCTTTAACACCCTTTTTAACAAAATCAGCTAATTTCCGTAAGTGAATATGCCCCGGATTAATTTCATTCCATGAATTAACTATTGCGATTCTAGGTTTCCTTAGATCATCCGAAGAATAACCGCATCCATAATATAAAGCTCTCTCATATACCTTTCTTGAATCTAATTCGTTTTGGTTTGCTGACATTGAGAATTATAAATTTAATTAATTAATGAAATTTGCTATGATATTCAATTTGCGAACTTTAATTTAAACATTTATAATGTTGATAATCATATTTTATTTAATCTTTAAAAGACATCTTAATAATTCCTAAAATCTTAAAGATAAACAAGAAAGTCCCCCATCCATCTTTCTAAATTCAGTTATATCAAGTTTGAGTACCTTATATCCTAGACTTGAAATTGAGTTTATTAACTTCTCATAACCATTTGCAATTAAAACATAATTATTTACTCTTATACAATTAGCAGCATAACTCTCATCTTCATCAACTTTGATTATATTATAATCTTGAAAAAGAGGATTATCTATAAATTCCCCTGAAACAATCAAGTTCTTGTCTCCAATATAAGCTACGCCAGTTTTTAAGTGAATTACCTCTTTTAATTTAACTAATGAACAAGAATATCCATATTTCTTTAAGATTTCTTTCAATTGTAATGCTCCTACTTTATTTGTTCGCTTAGAGATCCCAATGAAATATTGATCCTCTACTCTAAGAACATCGCCACCATCTAAAGTTCCCGGTTTTTCTATTGATTCTACATTTTCATAAAATTTATCCAGAACTTTCCTTATTTCTATTTCTTCGCCTTTCCTGCTTGTTGCGCCTAAATTAGCAATAATGGCTAAATCCTCGTTGACAACTGCTGTATCTTCAACAAACGTTGAATCTGGAAATCTATCATCTGTTTCTAAGGTTAAAACCTTCAGTCCACATTTCCTTAATGCTTCAATGTAATTTGAATGCTGAATAAGAGCCTTATTATAATCAGGTTTTCCTAATTTAGATGAAGTTAAACCATATTGAAAATTTTTTGAGACTATTCTCACAATAGCATGCTTAAACATAAGATCATTAAAAACTAAGTAATTTCTGCTAACAATAACTATATTTACCAAATTTTATTAATTTGAAAAGTCGGCTTAAAATTATAAATCTTCATAAATTCAAAATATTATTGAGAAAATTATTTTTTAGGAGAAAGTCATGAAATTAATATTTATTCTATTTGATACCTTAAATAAACGTTTTTTATCCACCTATGGGAATAATTGGGTACATACACCAAATTTTAAGAGATTAGCAGAAAAAACGGTGATTTTTGACAATTGTTATTGTGGGAGTTTAATGTGTATCCCTGCTAGAAGAGAGCTTCATACAGGGAGACATAACTTTTTGCACAGAAGTTGGGGGCCTTTAGAACCCATTGATGATTCAATGCCAGAAATTTTAAAGAATAATGGTGTTTATTCCCATCTTGTAAGTGATCATTACCATTATTGGGAAGATGGAGGAGCAACATATCATAATAGGTACAGTTCATGGGAAATTGCTCGTGGACATGAAGGAGATCCTTGGAAAGGAGAGGTGAGAGAACCGGATATCCCTGAATCTGTACCTAATATGCGACAAAATTGGCCTCATTGGCGTCAAGATTGGGTAAATAGAAAATATATGCAAAGAGAAGAAGACCAGCCTCAGGCAGTAACTTTTAAATTAGGATCGGAGTTTATTGAAAAAAATCACATGGAAGATAATTGGTTTCTACATATCGAAACATTTGACCCACATGAGCCCTTTTTTACACAACAGAAATATAAAGATTTATATAAACACGAATATAACGGTCCTCATTTCGATTGGCCTAATTATAGTATAGTAACAGAAACTGAAGAGCAAGTACAACATATTAAAAAAGAATATGCTGCCTTGATAAGTATGTGTGATACTTATCTTGGCAAGATTCTCGATATAATGGATGAGAAAAATATGTGGAAAGATACAATGCTTGTTGTTACAACTGATCATGGTTTTTTTTTAGGTGAAAAAGGTTGGTGGGCAAAAGCAGTACAACCTATCTATAATGAAATTGCTCAAATACCATTATTTATATGGGATCCAAGATCAAATAAGAAAAATGAAAGAAGAAATGCTCTTGTACAAACCACAGATATTGTTCCTACAATTCTCGAGTTTTTTGGGATAAAACGAACAAAAGATATGCAGGGTAAAGTTTTAAAAGAAACTATTAATTCAGATGCAAAAATAAGAGAATTTGCGTTATTTGGAACCCATGGAGCTCATGTAAACATAACTGATGGTCGATATGTCTACATGAGAGGACCTACAAATTTTTTAAATAAACCACTTTATGAATATACACTTATACCTACCCACATGCGTGGATTTTTTTCAATTAATGAGTTGAAAACTATGGAATTGGCTGAACCTTTTAATTTTACTAAAGGATGTAAGCTTATAAGAACTAACTCAAGATATAGATATGTAAATCCTTATATTTTTGGGAGTTTACTTTTTGATCTTCAAATTGACTCTTACCAAGAAAATCCAATAGTTGACTCTAAAATTGAAAAAAAGATGATTAAGGCAATGGTTGAAGAAATGAAGAAGAATGATTCCCCAATTGAACAATTCAAACGTCTTGGAATTCCTTATGAGGGTGAAATTACAAATGATAATCTAGATTTAATGGAAAGTCGATCAGGAATGAAAGATAAGATCGGAGATACCGAATTTATATGGATTAACAAAGGAAAAAGCATGTATTCTCTTATTTTGGGTTATCTTCCAAAACCTCTACAAAAGCAAATTAACTTACAACTAGAACAAGAGATTAAGAATAAAACTACTACTGAAATAGATGAAGATTTATTAGTACAAATGTTCGAAAAATTCATTCCTAAAAATTTTCTTTCACTATTTAGAACCATGGTAGAATTAGTTAAAGCTAAGGCAAAGTAAATCAAAATGGAATTTGCGTAGAATAATAAAAAAATGAAATCTTTTTCATTATTAATAAAGCCAGTTTCAGCAGATTGCAACCTAAGATGTGAATATTGCTTTTATATTGATCATCTAGATACCGTGGAAAACAAACCCAGAATGTCAGATAGTACATTAGAATCAATGATTGCAAGTTATATGCAGACCAATCAAAACAATCAGTACGCATTTGGTTGGCAAGGGGGTGAACCCACATTATTAGGTATAAAATTTTGGGAAAAAGTTGTAGAACTTCAAACAAAATATGCACCGCCTGGAGCAGTAATAAGTAATGGGCTTCAAACAAATGGAACTCTTATTACAGATGAATTAGCTAAATTTTTTGCGGAATTTAGGTTTCTTCTTGGTGTGAGTCTTGATGGTCCCCCTTACCTCCATGACTTTTATAGAAAGACGATAGGTAATACTCCTACGCATAACTTAGTTATGCGTGGAATAGAACATTTGAAAAAGAATAAAGTTGAATTAAATATCCTTACTTTAGTTAATAATAAAACTGTAAAGAAACCCTTCGAAATTTATCGATATCTGAAAGAACATGAATTCTATTATCATCAATATATACCTTGTGTTGAATTTGACGAAAAAGGTAATCTAAAACCCTATTCAATTACGGGAGAAGACTGGGGAACATTTCTTTGTGAATTATTTGAACTTTGGATAAAAACTGATATAAATAAAGTCTCAATCCGTCTATTTGATTCAATTATCAATTATTTAGTACATGGGAATTATAGTGTTTGCTATATGGGAACTAATTGTTGTCAATATTTCGTAGTTGAATATGATGGTAGCGTTTATCCATGTGATTTTTTTGTACGGAAAGAACTGTTGTTAGGTAATGTGAAAACAGGCACTTGGAATGATTTTATCAAATCTAAAATATTTAATGAGTTTGGCTCCCAAAAATCGATATGGAATAAAACATGTAAAGAGTGTCCCTTCATTTATCTATGCAATGGAGATTGTCAAAAATTTCGATACGATGGCTATCAAAAAGTAGATACTATAAGTGTTTTATGTAAAGGATGGAAAAAATTCTACACTAATACTCTACCTCGCTTCAAATTATTAGCGGAAAAAATAAAGCAAAAAAATGAAATGGATTCTAAGCTACAGATTAAATCCAAAAAAATAGGGAGAAATTCTCCATGCCCTTGCGGAAGTGGAAAGAAATATAAAGATTGTTGCTTAAGATAGACATATTTTACTGAGTTCCTTAAATGCTCACTTAATTTATTTTACCTATATATTAAATTTAAAATAAAATTTTAAAAGTAGATGACATTGCATTCTATAACGAACTGTTTTTTTCAAAAAAAAAAAAATTAGGTTGATTAACAAAATGGTTGACGAAAATTTAATAAAAGAATTAAAAGAAATGAGAGAAAAAGGTCCAGGCGCACCTTCTGATGCCCTTAAAATGTTTGAATTTATGAAGCAACTCGCAGCAGAAAACGATGAATTAAAAGAAGAATTAGAAGATATTGATACTGTGCTTGTCCAAATGGAAGTAACTGATATAGATTTTAAATATTGGGTTAAATTTGGTGAAGGAAAAATTGATTATAGTGAAGGGGCGAGTGATGACGCGAGTGTTACTATGAAAGCAACACAAGCAACTTGGGCTGGATTGAGCGCAGGCGAGATTGATTCAACAAGCGCTTATATGTCTGGAGACCTCGTCATTGAGGGAAATCTTCAGGATGCAATCGCCTTCGGTGAGATTCAAGGTCTCGCAACGGAACTTGGTGCAGAACTTTTAAAATAAATCTTTTGCTTTAGAAAAATACATTCGATAATTTTCTTTTTTTTTATTTCATTTAATCCTTGTATAAATTGTTAAAATTAAGGGAACTCACTGCTAAACCTTAAATTTATTAAAATTTTCAATATATAAAATATTACTAATCTTATTTTTATTTTATCGTGGTTTTTTGAAAATGTTAAAAAGTTTGATTGAAAATTGGAAAGATAATCCTCAGAAATCAATACGGGTTATAGCATTTGGTTCGAGTAATACAGAACTTCATTGGCACTCAATGGGCCATTTTAATTGGTTTTCTTGGTTATCAAGTGCTTTGAGAGAATGGGTTGGCAAGCAAATAACAACAATTAATCAAGGAATTGGTGGTGAAACATCAAAAGATCTTTTGAATAGAATTGATAGAGATGTGATTTCTTTTAATCCTGATCTTGTTATTGTAACTATTGGTGGTAATGATACATGGAAAAATTTGACAATTCAAGAATATGAATATAATCTAACTCAAATAATAGAACAAATAAAAGAAATAAATGGTTTACCTGTTCTTCAAACATACTATTGTCTTCTCTATGATGAAATGGATAAGATATTTCAACGTTTTCCCCAATTTGTTGAAGTAAACAGAAATTTATCGACTAAAATGAAAATCCCTCTAATTGATCAATATGAATATTTCTCACCATTCTATAAGAATGATCCAGAAAATTATTCGAAAATAATGTTAGACGGATTACATGTAAATCCAATAGGAAATGCAATTATGGGTATCATAGCAAGTCGTTTATTTTCTTTACCAGATCCCTATTTTCTTGATAAATCATTTTGGGAAAACGTAAAAAAGTTCTTACTTTTAATGAGCAAGTTGCCTTCGAAAATACCATACCCAGAAAAAAATGAAGAGTAAAAAATAAATGGATAATTAGAAATTTTAAGGTTCTGTTTCAAAACCATTTTCAGCAATTACATCTCGATACCATTGAGCACTTTTTTTCCATATTCTCTCTTGGTTCTCAAAATTCACCCTTATTAGTCCAAAACGTACAGAATATCCCGAAAACCACTCGAAATTATCTAGTAGTGACCATATAAAATATCCCCTTAAATCAACCCCATTTTTAATAGCTCTATGAGCTGATTCAAAATATCGTTTTAAATAATTTAATCGTTCTTTATCTTGAACAATTCCATCTTTAATAATATCATCTTTACAAGCCATTCCATTTTCCGTAATATAAATAGAAGGATGGTTATAGTCTTTATCGATTCTAACTAGCAAATCAAAGAAACCTTCGGGGCACACTTCCCAACCATATTCGGAATACTCTCGCCCTTCTTTCCTTTCTGGTTTAACCAATTTGTTTACGCTAGTGAGATCTTCTGGCTTATCTGCCCCAACCCACATACAAGAATAATTATTTATCCCTAAAAAATCAATAGGGTTATTTTTTAATAATTCTATGTCCTCTTTAGGGATTGGTGGGAAGTCAAACCTTGCATTTAGAAAATTTAGAACATCTTTAGGATACGATGCCTTGAAAACGGGGTCTAAATACCATCTATTAAATATTCCATCAATGAATCTTACAGCCTTTGAATTAAGGGACGATTTAGATATAGGATACACATGAGATAAGTTTAATGTAATTCCAATCTCTCCATCATGATATTTTGAGTTACGATAAGCCTTTATTGCTTTTGCATGAGCTAAATTAACGTTGGTGGATGCAATATAACCTCCCTTAATATTTGATTTCCCTGTGAAAGCATCATTCCTATAAAATGCTACGGTAAAAATAGCAGGTTCATTGAAGGTGATCCATTTCTTTACACGATCCCCGTAATGGTCAAACATAAATTTTGTATATTCCACATATGCTTCAACAACTTCACGATTTTCCCAACTACCAATTTCTTGGAGTGGTAAGGGGAGATCCCAATGATATAAAGTAACAACTGGCTGAATCTCATTTTTTAATAGTTCGTTAATAAGATTATCATAAAATGCTACTCCTTTCTCATTAATTTCTCCTCTTCCTAAAGGAAAAATACGTGGCCAAGATATTGAAAATCGATATGCATTAAGATTCAGTTGTTTCATAAGCTGTACATCCTCTTTATAACGATGATAATGGTCGCAAGCAATATCACCAGTATCTCCATTCTTTATTTTACCTGGTGTGTGAGATACCATATCCCAAATGCTCTTACCTTTTCCATCTTCGTTCCATGCACCTTCGATTTGATAACTAGCAGTAGCAGTACCCCATAAAAAACCATCCGGAAATTTAATTCTTCTCAACTTATTTAACCTCAAATATTTAAATTACGTGATATAGTAATTTTCCACTTTAAAGGCTTATTTAATTCACTTTTTCCTTCTAAATTAAATTGAAATTTGGTATAAAACATAAAAGATTTAAGAAATAATCTGGTTCAATATAATAATCTTTTTATAAGTGAAAGTAAGATTATTGACATCAATATATTTATTTAGATCATGAAATCAGTTGAACGTGTAAAAGCAGCTCTTAATTTCTCAGGACCAGATAAGGCTCCAATTTGGAGATTTGGTCAAGGGAGTGATGTCTATTTTATGGTTAATATGCCCTCTAAACATTGGCGACCTGGACATTACGAAAATGAGAAAGGTTTATTTCCACATACCGGGAGTGATTTAATAATCAAATCTGGGGTGTGGAAATGGGATAAACCTGAATGGGCAAAAGATCCAAAATATAAAGATTGGCTGAACATGCCAAGAGAAGAAATTGATGAATTTGGAACTATTTGGGTACGTGCGGGTATTAACACTATGGGACATCCTGGCAGACCTTCACTTACGGACTACGGCAATTTAGATGAATATTTTCAAAAAAATACCCCAAATTTCGATGAAGAAAGTAGGTATTCGTTTTTTATCAAATTAAGTAAGGGTAGAGCACGTGAGAAATATCGCATGTGCTCTCTTAATCTTGGACCATTTCAAATTGCCAGTCAGATGAGAGGTTTTAATAATTTTTTATTGGATCATTATAAGAATAAAAATGAACTCAAGAAACTTTTAAAATATCTAACAGATATTTTTGTAAACTATGAAAAAATGTGGGTTAAATATGGTGCAAATCCACATGGATTTATATTATATGATGATTTAGGTGAACAGAAAGGACCTTTCTTCAGTCCAAAATTGTTTAAAGAGTTCTATGAGCCAGTATATAGACGTTTAATTGAAACTGCACACGAATTGGATTGTGATTTTCATTTACATTGTTGCGGAAAAATCGATCCAATAATACCATTATTAATTGAGTGGGGTCTAGATGGACTAGAACTCGATAGCCCTCGAATGATAGGATACCCTGAATTGATGCAATTCAGAGGAAAAATCATGATGTGGGCTTGTGTAAATATCCAATCAATTTATACACTAGGTACACCAGAAGAATGTGAAAGAGAAGTCTGGCATATGGTTCGAAATCTTGGAACTCCAGAAGGAGGTTTTGGTGCTTATTTCTATCCCCAGGCAGATCATATTCAAGCACCTAAGGTGAATATTGATGCTTTCACTAAAGGATTAGAAAAATATGGCGTGTATGAAACCATACCCGAACATTGGTGGACATATCCAATAGTAGATGAATGGAAATATAATAAAGTACCTCCATTACCTCCAGTCAAGCCATAAAGATTTGATATTATTTATATTTTATTTATGATATTAATCATACTCTTTAAAGTAATAAAATCCCTTCGATTAGTAAGATTTTATTGGTAAGAATTCTTTTTTGGTTTATTAATAAATCAAAATGTTCATTATGGCTAACAATTTCTTATGGGACTTATTTGTAGTATTAATTGCATATATTTACGTACTTCTAACAATCTTTATACCATTAACTCTATATAAAAAAGAAAAAATTTCCAAATTTTCCGCACGTAAATCAGTTCACATGTTCGCAGGATTAGCAATTTTAAGTTCACCATTTTACTTTTGGCCATTTTGGCCAACTATTATTGCAGGAACTCTAATGTTATTTGTTTATTTTAGTTCAAAAGAATCAAAAGTAAAACAATTAAAAGATTTGTATGATGCAATATCTGAAGAACAAGAAGAAGGTTTAAAGAGAGCTTTTCTTCAAGGTCCGTTTTTTTACTGTCTTTCAATTACATCTTTAGTTTTTATTTTTGGGCTTGTTGCTCCTAAAAACTTTTATTTTCCTATCGCTGGAATATTGATAATGATCGTTGCTGATACTCTAGCTTCAGTTATAGGAAAACGTTGGGGAAAGATAGGAATAAGTTTACCTTGGACAAATTCCCATAGAACTCTTGAAGGATCCGCGACTTTCTTTGTGACTGCTTTTTTGGTTTGTTTTATAGCTTTTTTCTTATTTGGTTTACTAATTCCTACTCTTCAAGAACCATTATCTCTTGCTGCTATCGTAATCTTTTCTTTAATCACTAGTACACTTGCAACAATAATTGAATTAATCTCTCCCAGCACTTTTGACGATTTAACAGTTCCCTTAGGCAGTACATTAATTATATATTTGTTAACTCTGCTGTAATTTTTATAAAACTTCTTTAATTTTATTAAAAAATTCATTAAAAAAAGTAAGGAATCAAACCTTTCTGTCATGGAAAACATACAAAAATCGTTTGACGTTATTGTAGTTGGAGCAGGTACAGGAGGTACCACTGCTGCGAGGTTCATTGCTAAAAAAGGTTTAGAGGTATGTTTAATTGATAGAAAACCAAGGGATAAAATAGGTGATAAAATATGTGGCGATGCTGTAGGAAACGAAATTTTCGATCTTTTAAACATAAACCACCCTAAAAGTGAGGAACTATCTTGCCATATTAAGGGAGCGAAAATGTATTCACCAAATCTTAAGAAATGTCTAACTTTAATTGATCCAAAACAAGCAGGATATATTGTTAATAGATTGGAATTTGGTCAACGATTATTAAACGAAGCTATTGATGTAGGAATAAAACAGTTTTTAGATAAAACTATGGCTTTAGATTTAATATACAATAATGGAACTGTTAATGGTTTAAAAGTTAAATTAGAAAATGGAGAAAAAAGTGAATTAAAAGCAAAACTAGTAATTGATGCTAGCGGTTTTTATTCTCCTATAAGAAAAACTATAAAGAGTTCTCTAATTGAAAAAAATATCTCTAAAGAAGATAGTATATTATGTTATCGAGAAATAATTAAATTTTCACCAAAAGATCAAGAAGTACAAGATCCTGAATATATATCAATTATTCTTGATCAAGAAAAGGCCCCAGGAGGATACATATGGTATTTTCCAAAAAATGAATCCTCGGTTAACATTGGATTAGGAGCTTTTATGGAATATAAAGGAAAAGTAAAAGATTTTTACCAAAGAAATGTGTTTCAAGAATATATCAAAGCATCAAAATTTGAAACCATTTCTTCTGGTGGTGGTGTGGTTCCAGTAAGAAGACCATTATGGTCTTGTGCCGATAATGGTATTATGTTTGTCGGGGATTCGGCTTGCCAGGTGAATCCTCTTCATGGAGGTGGAATTGATCCATCAATGAGAGCGGGATATTATGCAGCTAATTCAACAGTTAATGCTATTGAAAAAGAAGATTATTCAATAAATATGTTATGGGATTATAATCATTCCGTTATGACTAGCTTTGGTGCTGAATTTGCAGCTTTAGATTTACTAAGAATAGTTCTTCAACACCTCTCCAATGATGATATAAATTTTGGTTTAGAACGCGATTTACTTAGCGGAGAGGAAATCTTAGAAATATCCTCTAAAGGCGGATTGAACTTATCCTTAGTAAATATGGCAATTAAAGCATTTAAAGGAATTTCCCGTCCAAATTTATTATTAGATTTAAATTATCTTAGAATAAAAATGAATGAAATATCTAGACTTTATAAAACTTTTCCAGAAAATATAGCTAAATTTCCGGAATGGAAGGAAGATGTTATTGGAATTTATGATAAAATAAAAAGAATGATTGTTAATACTAAAAAAAACAAATAAATACAAAGATGTGATATATATGGTCGATATTGTAATTGATGAATATATTGAAAAAAGCACTTATGAATATGTCCTTAAGAAACTTAATAATGAGGGTGCTTTACATTTCTCCTTAATTGATCCAGACCCTTTAAGGCAAAGTCCAATTAAAGCCGCAAAAATGGCTAAATATGCTGAAGAAGCTGGTACTGATGCCATTTTAATTGGAGGAAGTACAGTTTTTGATCAGGCTTTTGTGGATAAGACAATATTAGCAATAAAAGAGAGAGTTAATATCCCTTTAATCATTTTTCCAGGAGGAATAAGTAATATTTCTCAACATGCAGATGCTATTTTCTTCATGTCTTTATTAAATTCGTTAGATCCTTATTTTATTATAGGCCAACAAGCCTTAGCTTCATATACAATAAAATCCTCTAATCTAGAATCGATATCGATGGCTTATTTAATTGTAGAACCGGGTGCAAGTGCTGGGTGGATTGGTAATGCCAAACTATTACCGAGAAATAATCCTAAATTAACCACCGCTTATGCTTTAGCAGCAGAAATGCTTGGATTTAAAATTATTTATTTAGAAGCAGGTTCAGGCAGTGAAAGAATTCCAAAAGAACATATTGAAATGTGTTCTAAGATTCTAAATATCCCAATAATTGTAGGTGGAGGAATTAGTAATAAAGATGATGCGAGATGTTTAGTTGAAGCAGGAGCTGATGTAGTTGTAATGGGAACATTTCTTGAGAATAATCTTTTAAGAGATAACGGAACATCGTTAAAAGGTATCATAGAGGAAATAAAAAATGCTGGAAAGACACAAAAGAAGAATTATCTTATAAAGTGAAATTCTTGTTTCGGGAGGAATTAATAAATGAAAGTTAAAGACGCAATTGAAATACTCCGACCTCTTAACTGCCTTATGGGAAGTTTAACTGTTATCATTGGAATTTTAAATACAAGAATTGGAATCAACACATCTACCCTTATTTTTAATATAATTTTAGGTATTCTAACGTACTTTTTTTTAGCAGGTTCAGGAAACGTTATAAATGATTATTATGATGTAGAAATTGATAAAATAAATCGCCCAGAAAGACCAATTCCAAGAGGTTCAATAACTTTAAAGCAAGCTAAGATTATATGGATAACTACAGCTCTTGTTGGTATAGTTATAGCGATTCTTCATAGTTTTCTATTTAATATCGGTTATCTAAATATAAGCATGGTAATATTTATGGTATTTATTGGATGGTTATATGCTGCTTGGGGTAAAAAGAGTGGATTTATTGGAAATATAATTGTCAGTATATCATTTTCTATTGGACTTATCTACGGAGCCATCTTAAATAATTCGAATGTGCCTTTTTATATATATTTCTTCTTTTTAACGTCATTCTTCCTTTTGCTTTCTCGAGAAATTATTAAGGGGTGTGAGGATATTGAAGGTGATAAAAATGAAGGAGTTAAAACTCTAGCTATAAAGATTGGTATCAAGAAATCTACAAAAATTTCTATGATTTTTGCAATTTTAGCAATAGCATTCTTTATATTACCTTATTTTACTAATATTCTAAATCCTATATTCTTCTTAATTTCTATGGTTTTCGGTCTAGGAGTTGTTCTTTATGTTGTAATTATAATGGCAAAACGTAATTTAGTAAGAAAGGATTTTAAAAAAATTAGTTTATTCATAAAACTAGGTGCATATCTTGGATTAATTGCTTTCCTCTTTGCAAGTTTTTAATAATTCTAATACTCTATTAAAATTCTTCTTTTTGATTAAATTAAACAAATTTTCCTTAACCTCTTGACATATTTTGTCATAGGGGAATGTCTGAATTAATTTTCTAGTCTGAGTTAAACCTAAATATTTTCTAGTATACTCAGCTTTGGAATATTTATACGTTGTGAGAAATCCACTATCTAACTTTTCCCTAAAAGATTCTAATACAAAATTAAAATAATCTCTTAACAACTTCTGTTCATTTGGTGTGATAACAGGTTCAAAAAATATTTGAATTGGATGAGTTCTATAAGTATTACCAGAAACATAAATTCCATTCACATTAAAATCTTCTGAAACTATTCCTAACCCAACTCTTCCATTATAAGAGCCTGTATCAACTGTTCGAACATATAATATATTAGATTCTACTATACTTTTCAATTTATCATTTATTTGAAGTTTTAATTTATTGTATTGATTATTGCGATAGTCGTTTGCATCAATAACGTCTAATTTGTTATTTCCTTTATTATTCAACACATCTTTCTTTAATAGATAATACTTAACTATTAACGGTTTTAAAGCCTGATATTCTTCAAGAAACTCATCAAATTCTGAACCAGCCCGATAATTAAATTCTGGTTTAAGTATATAACTCTTCTCTACTATCTTATCTTTTTTTCTAATTTTTATTCCACTAAATTCTATGATTTCAGATTTAGGGATTGGTTTCTTCTTGAAAAACCCAATACAGATATTAGTTCCAGTATATTCGAAAATTTTTGTTTCAAAGATAAACATCTTATTAATTTTATAGTATTTTAATAAATCTAAACGAAATTTATTCGAAACTGAAGCCCCAAATAGAAAATTGGAAGGGATTATATATATTAAATTCTCAATATTATTTCTTAAATCATTTATCATAGCAATTTGATAAAGATCCTGATACCCTTCGTTCTTTCCTTCAAAAAGTTTTAAATACTCCTGAGTCTCTTTATGCTTTCTGATATACCCTAAATATAAATATGGAGGATTTGTGATATGATATAATGGCAATTGTTCATTTTTCAAAAAGATAGGGAAACTTTCTAAATTATTTCGAAGTTTGATGTTGTTAGAAGCGACCTCTGAAGGGATTCCATAATTTTTCGCATTTTCTATGCATTTATCTACCATTTCTGGGTGGATATCAAATAGAAAAATATGTTCTTCAAAAAATTTTATCCGATTTTCAGAAGGAATTAAGTTCAATACTGGTAAAATTAAATTCCCTTCCCCTGCATACAAATCAATCCATCTAAATTTCCATAATTTTTCTTTTATTTCAGGAAATATATAATTTAAGGAAATATCACTTGAAGTTAAATGGATACCATAAGATCTTCTAAATGCATTTTCCTCAAGTTCGCTTTTAGAGTTTCCCATATGTCTATAAATGAAGACTAATTGATTCTTATTATTTTACAGATAATTTTATTAATAACTTAATCTCAATATAAATTTATGATCGATTGGGTTATAATGTTTTTTTTTCTTCTGTATGAAGCTGGTTTCTTAAATCTCGAACAAATTTTTATTACCAATTTGTTTCTGTTGATTATCTGCCGTGGAATATATATAATCGCATATTATCTTAGATATTATAAAGATTATGATAATGAATTAGGAGAAGGAGTCAAATTATTCAGTAAAAATGAGATTATTTACTTTAGCATAAAACAAGTCTCACTGATCTTATTTGGAATGATATATTATCCAATAGCAATTTTTATTTCCTTCTACTCGCTAATGATGAGCACTTCATATGTTAAACACATTAGTAAAAATATAAGATTCAAGTACGTCGATTTAGTAGCAAAAACTTTCAACGTTCTTATACCTCTTGGTGGAATAATTTGGTGTCTATTCATTGAGCGTAACTATTACTCAATTGCAGCAATAGGGATAAGTCTAATAGCTTTTCTACATTATGGAATAAAAACTAGTGATCTATCATTATCTAAATTGATCGAAAAATATGATAAAAGAAGATTTAACAAAATACCAAAATTTGCTCAATTAATAGGCGTGTTTCTATTAATTGCAACACCAACAACTATTATTTCCATTTCAGCCATTTACGCTGTACCTGAAAAAAGGACATACATGATTGAGATGAGAGATGGTGTGAAACTAGCCACTGATGTATATTTAGCCCCAGCTTCTTTTGGAATCCCAAAACCTGTTATCCTTATTAGAACACCTTACGGTAAAAATGAAATGGGCATATACAGAACATTTTATTCCACACAAGATTATCATCTGGTTATTCAAGATTTAAGAGGAACCCATGATTCTGAAGGGGGAGATGATTTTATACTGTTTATAAAAGCCTATCAAGATGGTGTGGATACCATTAATTGGTTATTAGACCGGAGTTGGTGTAATGGTAGGATAGCGAGTGCAGGGCCTTCTGCTCTCTGTATTAATCAATATTACTATGCTGGGATGGCACCAGAAGGACTAGTTGCCCAACAATTATGGTTTGGAACGCCAGAATTATACGATCATGCAATTTATCAAGGTTCATATCATAAATCATCCGTAGAAACGTGGATACAAAGCACAGCTCCAGATAACTGGCGTTATCAATTAGATACTCTTTTTGCATATTCAAGTCCTAAAAATGACACACTCTATAACTCAACATCTTTATCAATACCAATTGGACCACATTATTCTAATATTTCGGTTTACGGAATTCATGCTGGAGGCTGGTATGATCATTTCCTGGGCGGCACGATAGATGGCTATATCGGATACGATGATCATGGAACATTAGAAGCAAAAGGTCATCAAAAAATGATTATAGGACCATGGACTCACGTAAATATCTGGTCAACTGAACAAGGAGACTTAAAATATCCCAAAAACTCACTTGGTTTTGATATGTTATTCAGTTGGGAACAAGACATTTTCGATGCGGCTCTTTTAGGCAAGTCAATAAATTGGGCTGGTACAAGAGTAGCGTATTATTTAATGGGAGATGTTGATACTCCCTCAGATGAATGGAATTACTGGAGATATGCTTACGATTGGCCTCTTGATCATATTGATGATAAATGGTACTTTAAATCAACCGGGGGTTTGATTAATAGCACACTCCCTTCTATAAACAAAAATTTTTCTTATCTGTACGATCCTCGAGATCCTATACCAAATCGAGGTGGCCAGAACCAACCATTCGATCTCATTGGTCCTATGGATCAAAGATCCATCGAAAATAGATCTGACGTTTTGATATTTGAAACTCCAGAATTGACAGAATCAGTTGAAATTGTAGGAAGAATTATGGGGAATTTATTTGTTACATCCAATTGTACAGACACAGACTTTACAATAAAGCTTACCGACGTCTATCCAGATGGGCGTTCCATGCTAATTTGCGATGGCTCGTTAACCACAAGGTCACGATATAATTATACTACAGATGTGTTTATGTCAGGGAATCAGATTAATGTTTATGAACTGTTAGTCGATTGTTGGTCAACAGCATATGTTTTTGCTTCAGGTCATAGAATCAGAGTTGCTATTTCAAGTTCAAATTTCCCTCGGTTCGCAGCAAACCCTAATACTGGGGCTCCATTAGCATATAGTTATTTGAATTACAACATAGCCAATAATACAATATTAGTCGGTCCAGATCATCCCTCCTGCCTAATTTTACCACGGTTAGTCAATATGAGCAGTACACATACTTCTTATTAATATTTTCAAATTTTTTCTTTTAGAAAACTAATATGATTCATTTGCTTGAAAAATTAAAAAGAAAAAAAAAGTTTGACTTAAACTTTATATTTCTGCAACTTATAGATATTATAGAAATTTTCTATAGTTGAGAGTGCCATACCTGCTATCACTAAGGCTGCTATAGCTCTAAAAGTATTATAGAATTCTGTGTCAATTCCTATATTTTGGAATGTATCAGAAGATTCCTTAAATACGATTATTGGAAATATCTCTGGACGCAACATCATAAGTACAGCGATCGAGATTGAACTTAATTTGACAATTATAGTTATAACATGAATGATTTGATGAGTGTTGATTTGCCTATTTCCTATTAATCCACGTGTCATATCAAAAAAACCTTCCGTTATTACAAATAAACTTCCAAATCGCACCAGTAATAGAAACTCTGGATCAATTAATTTATTCAGACCGGGAATAGGCTGAATAAATAGAAATAGACCGATTGTTATAAGAATTACGCCACCAATAATTTCTCCAACAGGTTTAATAAAAGGTTTCAATGGCTTACCTTCTTTAGTTTCATATGCTAAATCCCTTTCCTTTGCGAGTTTAACTTGCTTTTCTTGCTCTTTGAGTGATTTCTTCGATTTAAAATCTTCAGGGAAATATCCTTGCATTGATAATGCAACGAATATAATAGTAATTACTGCAAAAGCACCAAGAAGCCCCGCTTGTAATCCTGTAGCAAGGCTATCAACAATCTCCTCCGCACTTATATTTTCAAAAATAATGTTGATTATCGGAGTAATGATATTGATTGCGATTATAACCAAAAATCCAATTATCAATACCTTTATATAAAGTGGCCAGAGTTCTTCTGTTATATATACTTTTGGCGTTCCTCGTCGTTTATATTCTTTTGCAATATTCTCTGGTGTTCCCATATGATCAATTGCTACCTGAACTGTTTCTAAAGTGGGCTGACCTGTTTTTGATAATTCTTCTGCCTTACTCCAGATGTGATCTTCAAATTCAGCCAAAATTTCCTTATGTTCCTTCTTTTCTTTTAACCAATCAGGTAATTTTGTTTTTACATTTTTCAAAAATTCTTTTACTAAGCTTTCCATCTCTTTTTCACTCATTTTCTTAAACCTCTTGTGTTTAATTCTTGTTCAATATTAAATCCACAAATTGTACAAAATCTTAATTCTAAATTAGAAAGGTCGATTTTATTAGCACACATAGGGCAGTATAGATATTTATCCTGCTTCAAATTAACTTTAACATCAAATAGCGGAGCAATAGCTTCAGTTAACTTCGAATAAAACCCTACTAGATGGTTAAAGACTCTTTCGCCATATTCAGTCATACTATAAAATTTCTTTTTTCTCCCTGTTTCTTCTCTTCGAGATTTTATTATTTTTTCTCCTTCAAGCTTTCTTAATATTGGATAGAGTGTTCCTTCTTCAATAACTAACATCTCATTTGTTTGGTTTGTCAAATCTTTTAGAATTTTATATCCATGAAGTTCTTTTTTTTCTGATTGCATAATAATTGATAAGATGCAAAGAGAACTAATACCTCGGTTAATTTCTGTTTCTTGCTTTTCAACGTATTCCCTGAACTCTTGTGATGCAATTAAAACGTTTGAACCGTATTCTTTTACTCGTTTTATAATCGCTACCAACTCATTGTTTTTATACAATATAGTATTTTATGAATACTATATCATGTATAGTATATAAATCTTTGTATTTTTAGTACAGATTGTTAAAACTTATGGTTTGCCATGGTCTAATAGCTAATATTTATTGAAATCATATTCTTAATTTTTTAATTATACAAAACTTAACTTATTGAGATCAAAATAAATATATAGATATAATATATAAATTAAATAAGAAAAACGGGTTAAGAATAATCTATATTCCGTTTTAACGTTAGAATAACTTTATTACTGATGGGATATTAATAAGACTATAATAGAGGAACAAAATGAGCGAAAAAGAATCTCATTTGCAACGACTTAATAAATTCTATGTTAATTTTGTGAATCCGAAATTCATGAAAGTTAAACAAAACAGTAAAAAGTTTTATGATAAGGTAACTGAACCTAAAATTGTTAAAATTTCAATTTATGTGAGTTTAGCCACATTTTTACCAGGAATAATAATAGGCTTGATCGTTGCCATAAATTATGGTCCCCTCCCATATAGTGTATGGTTAAATTATATAAGTGATTTAGGGGCATTAAAGCATACTCCAGCTCCATTTATTTTAGATATAACTTGTGCTCTATCAGCAATTTTCATTGTTCCTTTAATTTTAAATTTAAGTCGGTTATATAGTTCAAATATGAGTGAGAATATAGATAATTCGAAACGTACCTATTATATAAATAAATTTAGAAGAATATTTGGGTATATGGGAGTATCATTTCTTTTTGTAGGAGTATTCGGGATGTTTTTTGTTGGAATATTTAGTTTAGATCGTTCACCATTAAATGCTCATTATTTCTTTTCCACATTAGCATTCGGTGGTTTTGCATTCGGTGCTTTTTTCACAGGACTAGCGATTGTGCTTAAGAAAAAATTGTTTCCTAAAGCAATTGGTTATTTTATGATATTAGGACCATCAACAGCAAGTATAATCTTTTTAGTATGTCCAGAACCATTAACAAGACAGTTTCTTGAATGGATTATGCTGTTTAGTGCGCTTGGATGGTACTATATTATCGTTTTTATCACTTTACAGAAACTTAATTCCTTACTATTCTTCAATCCTAATTTCAAATGGTAATGAATTTAATTTTTCTTTCTAGATTTTACTTTATAATCGTAATTTTTATTTTATTATGTTATATTCCTAGTTAAAAGGATTATTTATTACAAATAAACTATGGAGCTATCAAATAGTTTAGAAAAGAAGTTAGATAATATAATTTCTTTTTTAAGAGGAAAAAAGGTATTAGTCGCTTTTTCTGGAGGAGTTGATAGTTCATTATTAGCTTTTCTTTCAAGTAAATATGCTAAAGAAACATTACTTATAACTGAAAAATCGATTCTTTATCCTGATGATGAAATTGAAGAAGCTAGTCAATTTGCTATGAAACATGACATTCAACATGTAATTATTACAAGGGATCCATTGAAAAATATTGATTTTCAATGCAACCCTTCAAATCGTTGTTATCTCTGTAAGACTGGTTTATATGATGAGATTCTTGAAATAAAAAGTTCTAGAAATTTTGATGTAGTTTTGGATGGCTCAAATATGGATGATCTTTCAGATTTTAGGCCAGGTATGCAAGCTTTAAAAGAATTAGAAATTTCTACACCCTATATAGATTATAACATAAATAAAGGAGAAATTAGGGAGATTTCCAAATTTTATAATTTAGATGTTCAAGCAAAGCCATCAATGGCTTGTTTTTCTTCTCGAATCCCATATGGGGAAGTGATAAATGAAGAAAAATTAATTATGATAAGAGAAGCAGAGAAATTCCTAAAGAATACTTTCAATGTAAGACAATTAAGGGTTAGGTTACATGGAAATAACCTTGGACGAATTGAATTCTTACCAGCTGATTTTCCCAAAGTTTTAACAAGAGAAAATATGATAACAATTAAAAATAAGTTAAAAGAGCTTGGATTTACTTATATTACCGTAGATATTGAGGGATTTCGCTCTGGTTCTATGAATGAGGCTCTAAATTTGGACTAAATTTAATGTTTAATTTTGCTTTTTTATAAATTCAATTATTCTCTTTCGTTTATTTATTGCACTTAAAGCAGCATTCTCGATATTATTTTCCATTTCTTCCATTAACTCTGGTATTTCTTCTCCTACTTCTTGTTTTATTTTTGTATATGCTGACTCTCGAAATCTAGGTAAAATATTTTCTTCCTTATCTTCTGCATACACCATTTTAACTTGACTTGAATCGTCAACTTGACCAATCTCAACACAATTAATATTTATTTGTCTTAAGTCTGAAATAATGTTATTGGACACTTCTTTAGAGCAATAAATAAGTAGAGCATCTAATGATACCCCTAAATAATCAACATTTACTTTTTTGAGTAATTTCAGAACATTAGGATTAACAAGTTTTCTTACTTTTTGTTCGTAAATGGTTACCCCACAATTTGCTTCATAGTTAATTTCATAAAGATCTCCTCTAAGACCACCATTTGTTACATCACACATAGCATGTATTTCATCAAGATAATCAGAACGTAATATTTTTTCACAAGCTTCAAGAAATTTAATGTTCAAAGTCTCTTTTACAACATGATGATTTCCCGAATATATAGCTGTTGTCGTTATTGTTCCCCCTCCTGCTCCTTCTGTCATTAAAATTTTATCCCCAACTTTAATATTCCTCCTAGCTAAAACTCGATTACAAATTCCAACAGCACTAATGCCTCCAACCAAGCGGTTTCCAATAACCATATCACCTCCAATACGTAATGTTGAACCTGCGGTAATTGGAACTTTAGCTAATTCTGAAATTGCTGAAACCCCCGCCATAAAATCGAATAGCTTTCCTACATCAGCATCATCACCTAAATGTGTATCAATCATAATCGAAATCGGTTTTGCACCTTTAACGTATAAATCTCTAAGGCATGCTCGAGTTACATGGAATCCACATATAAACGGAAAATCACTTAAACGAGAATGGATGCCTTCCATTTTTGAAACGATGATTAAATTTTTCTCATCAAATTGAGTGTTTTCAAATCCCTGAATATCTTGTAGACGAACTGCACCTGCATCATCTAAAGATTTAGGTGATAGATATGCTTTAGATTCTGTCTCTGATAAATCGGCTATTAATTTATGAACAAAAAAATCTCCGGATCCCCTACAACCTACACCTTGATTGCCAACTGAAACATTAGCATTATTTATATCTAAAAGGTCTCTAATAAATTGATTGGATACTCTGCTAATATCACTTTTATAGCATTCTTCTAATATCGCCTTAGCATAGCTTAATGCTGAAATATCATCAATTTCTTTGAAATCTTGATATTCTTGTACAATCCTTTCAAGAATTTTTCTCTCAGAATATCCTTTTTTTATTAAATTTCTCGTCAATCCTTCTAAATCGCTCAAATTGTTCAAATCCTTCTAAATTACTAAAAACTATGAATAAAAGTATATAATATATTTAAATTATTTTGAAAATTCTTATTTATAGTTGAAAGTTCTTTTATAAAAAAAGTAATATGACTTCTTTAAGAATTACAACACCTTGTCGGATACATCTTTCTTTAATAGATGAGAATGGCTATACTGGTAGAGTTGATGGGGGAATTGGTCTTATGTTAGACCGTCCTAATGTAGTATTTGAAGCTTCAAACAGTGCAAAAGAATTTAAAATTGAAGCGCATAAATATTATAGGGAATCGATTGAAGTAATAAATGAAATCGCTTCTAAAGTCTTTAAAACATTTAATATTAGTAACAAAAATTTTCACTTCAAACTTAAAAGATATTTTCCTTCACATGTAGGATTAGGCTCAAAAACTCAATTATCTTTGGCAATAGCCTGTGCAATAACGAAATTAAAGAAACTTAATCGTTTAACTACTGAACAGTTAACCCAACTAGTAGAAAGAGGAGGTACTTCTGGAATTGGATGGAGGGGTTTTGAAACTGGAGGTTTTATTTTAGATGGTGGACATGATTTTGGTATAGGTAAAGAGAAGGAAACTTTTTTACCATCATCAGCCACGTCTTCAGTTAATCCCGCATTGACTATTTCAAGACACAATATTCCTGAAAATTGGAGATTTGTCTTAGTAATACCTAATATAAGAAAAGGGGCATATGGAGATGAGGAAATAAGAGTTTTCCAAAATTATGCCCCAATTCCCAGAAGCGAGGTAAATGAGGTATCTCATCAAATATTAATGAAGATTATTCCAAATTTAATCAAAAACGATTTAAAGGGCTTTGGAGAAGGTTTAAAAAGAATTCAGAGCTTAGGTTTTAAAAGAATTGAAATTGAACTTCAACATGATGTTGTTAAAAACCTTTTAAAATTTTTTGATGATTATGGTTTAAAAGCATATGGAATGTCCTCATTTGGACCTAGCGTTGTTGGAATCGTAGAATCCGATACAGAAGCAGATGATCTCTTAAAAGTAGTTCAAAAAAATCAAAAAAATATAGGAAGTCATATCTATATCTGTAAACCGAATAATACTGGAGCAAAAATTGAATATATTGATTGATTCGAATGCCTAATGATAAAATATATTTTTCACCTGATTTAAGCGCAAGAGAGAGGGCGTGCTTTGAAACCGGTATTAAACTAGGTGCTCTTTATCATATTTTATCTGGAATTCCTATAAATTCAGATGAAAAGACCATTAACTCCATAGAAAGAGGATTTGAAGCAGCCATCTCATGTCAACCATTCGTTAAATCTGTTAGAATTGTCTTAGATAGAGACAAAATTATTGGTACTAAATTCACAGAATTTGATTATGACGAAATTACAGGAAAAATTATCCGCGCAGAAGTAGTTCTTAAATATGAGAATATTGAAGTAATCGCAAAAATAGATTGGATTGAAGAAATGCAGTATCCTCTCATGTTTATTGAAAAGATTCAAGAAACGCAATAGTCAAATAATAAGATTAATCCATTTATTTACTTATATAT
>JAHQWI010000132.1 GCA_029856085.1 Promethearchaeia archaeon
AGAATGTGGGGCCAAAATACAGAACAGTGGGAAGAAATGGCAAAAAAGTTAGGCATTGAGGATCTTGAAGAAAATAGGAGAAGAATAAATGAAGAAATCGCTAGAATGAAATAAATTCTTTTTTTTTCATTGTAATTAAACTATACTCACCCGACAAAAAGAGTCTTTAGGTCTGTATTCTTTATTTTTATTAATTCGAAACCTTTATCTTCGTGGCTACTTTCGTTAATATATGACCGTAAAACCACCTGAAATAGAAAAAGATACAGTATATACCTATTGGGAATCGGATGAGGGAATGACTTGTCCGTTATGTGGCAATTCTCTTACTCATGAATTTAATGATGGAGGACGGGAAGTTATAACATTAAAAGGCTCACTTTGGGTTGTTACCAATTATTATAGATGTGTAAATTTAGATTGTGAACTTCATGATGCATTTCCCGTGACGCATAACTCTTGTATCAAACGAAAAAGACATTCCGTGGAAGTATGGGCGAAAGTAATTCAACACCATTTTAAATACCATCTCAATTATCGTCAAGTCGCCGAACTCATATGGGACGATTGGGAGATCTCAATTTCCGAAAGCACAGTAAGAAATGTTTGCCAATATTTCGAAATGGCAGGCTTGCAATATAAGAACACAGAAGTTAGGAGAGAAATTACCGAATCAGGAAGAATTATCCTCTCATTAGATGGTGCTCAACCCATCGAAGGCGAGTCTGCTTTATGGATTTTCACGGATCGTCTAACCGATAATGTGCTGCTTGCACGGCTCCTGGAAAGCGCTCCTGCTGAGGTATTGTACGACATATATCAAGAAATAGAAGAAAAATTTGGTGTGTCCATAGTAGCTGTAATTTCCGATAAACAAAAGAGTATCTTGAACTCAGTTAAAATGCTTAATCCGGACATCCCTCACGTGTATTGCCAGTATCATTTTTTGAATCACGTTATTGCACCAATCGCCGCTAAGGATTCTCATCTCCAAACTACTCTTCAAAAGAAAATACGTTCACTTTCTCTCGTTCAAAAGGAGCCCGTAGGAGAAAATAATGAGAAAATTACTAAAAAATCGCCAGTTGCCGAGATTTTTTCACCTATTACCAAGGAGCTTAAATGTGCGATTGCTGCTGGAGGAAACCGTTTTGATACGTTTCCAGGAAAAGAAATATACTTAAACTTGGAGTTCGTGCTATCTCGCTTGAAGATCATCCAAAAGAAAGGACTTCCTCAGAAGGTCGTGCGATCTCTTCAGTCATTAAGTGATTCCTTGGAAAAGATATTAAACTCCACTGGCCACTTATATTATGAGCTCTGTTCTTTATTACATGATTTCCAATGGTTAAGAGCCATTTTTAGCCATCGGGAGTGGTCAGGAAAGCGAATCAAAAAATGGGTGTATAGGTGGCTTTTCGAGCTTCAGAAGAGGCTTGAGCAACGATCCATGGAGCATAACGCTAATAATTTAAAATGGCAATATCCTTCCCGCGCTATAACGCGAGAAGAAGCATGGCAACAATGGATTCGCTTAGAACATTCCTATAGCGACGGATTATACTGTGCTTACGACGATCCTGACTTGGATTTTACCAATAACGCTAAAGAACTGTTATTTCACCGTTCGAAAGCCCATTTTAAAGCTCTGTTAGGACGCCAGAATATTGCCCGCGCCTACCAATCTAAAGGCGGGATTTACGCCCAATTAATAGATTTTGATTACTCTGATGAGAATATTTCGAGCGTACTCTTAGCAAGCGAAACTCCGCTACTTGAAGTAAATCGTCAAGAACATAACGCTCAATATATGGTGACTCGACGCAGATGGCGCATCCGAGAAGAGGAAACGGGATACTTTAAACAATTTGAATATAATTTGCAAGCATTAAAAAACCAAGAGTGATTTTTGTCGAGTGAGTATAGTTTAATTATAATGTTTTTTTTAATATTTATATTTTAGGTTGAAAAATCTTTTTGCTTATCAAATTGAGCACTGTTTCAGCGTCCTTTACTTGAAAGCCTTTTTTAGCGTAAAGTAAGTAGGATAGGAAGAAATAATCTGTCTTCCTCATTTTCATAACTTCTTCTGCCCTATTGATTATTACTTTTTCGTCTGAGGTTATTTTTACATCTTGAGGTTTTAATTCTAATGGATAAATTAAGGAAGTCTCTAAATGTTGATCAAGTAATTCTTTGATATTTGCAAATTTATCAATGTTTCCAGTAAAGTGTGCAATATCTTCCCCGTAAGTATTATCAATATCGTATGATAAGGATTTAATCGAGTCTAAAAAGTCTTGAGAAGGATTATCTTTCATTATAAGTAAAATTCTAAAATCTTTAAATTCAGACATTATGATTTTGGATTGTTGATATTCTAGTTTTATTGTTTGAGATTGTTCATTAGCTCCTGTTAACTCTATACCAAAACTACGAATAGCCTCTAAAAATCCTGTAATGAGTGAAGCATCCATATCTTTCCCTGCAAGTATCTTTTCATAAATATTTAACCCTGTCCTTTTTTCTATAATTATGAAATAATCTAAGTTTAAAACATCCATATATTTATTATAGATTTTTTGTCTGTATTCCTGGTGAATCCTTTTTGATCTTTTTATAAGTTTATATGAAGTAAAACTTGCTCCTGCTAGGATTATTGAACCTACTACAATCAGAACAATATATATTGGATCCAAAACAAATGGAATATTAATCTTAAAATCTTGGGATATAACCCCTGCATTTTCTCCATCAAGCCAATAAATATAAGCCCAGTAGGTCCCTTCATTTGGGTTGGATGATAATGTGTAAGATAAAACAATTTCACTTGTAGTCGTTTCTGTTATTTCTATTGTCTCCTTATATTCCTCAAAACCTAATGAGTTCATCAATATATAAGTAAGATTTCCTGGATTAATTGGTGGTAAAACAGAGAATTCTAAATCTTGATCTGGCCCAAATTTTAATTTTGGGGTATTCAATGATAAAACTACATTGGGAGAATTAGCAAATATTTCCCATGAAGCCCCATCTATTATTGAAGCATTTGTGAATAAAATATACTTATCCGTTGGACTTATAGTAACATTTGGTGCGTCTAATCCATTTCTTTGTACTGTAAGATTATACCAAGAAGTAGGATAATTAAATTTAACACTATAATTATAATAAACTCTGTTAATATCAGGAGTTAAAATCCACCCATTTGCTGAGCCTTCTCTTAATTGTACTTGCCCATCAGAAAAGAAAGTATTTATTATTTTGCAATTATAACTCAAATTGAATAATAAATCAATCGATCGATTATTATTAATTACAATACTAAAAATTGTATTATTTGGGGCGATTAACTCATTAATTGTAAGATTTCCAGTACCTTCGGTTGATCCGTCTAAAATCGGATAAGACGAACCATTGAATTCAACAGTCATATTAACTTCTTCTGCATTAAAAGATCTATTAACTCGTTGAACCAACTTATGTAAAAATGGATTTCCAAAATCATCTTGTTTCCAATCACCATCATAGATAGCTGTGTTCAAATTATTTAAAGATCCACTTGAATTATAGAACCAATTATATGTTGCTTTATCTTCTGGGAAAGTCAATTCAGAACCATTTATTACTAAATAGTATTTGTTTGAAGAAAGTGAAACCTCTTCTTCAAACATTTGTAAGTGCCAACCTGGGCTAGAAATATTTATTAAAGCGTTACCCAAAATATTTTCATCTGGTGCATCTGTACCTACATTATACCCTTGTATTTGAACATAAACAGGTAAGACAGGAGTTCCTATGATATACCCATATATATAAACACCAAATATAATAGTAGGTTCAGTTATATTAAGTTCTACACCATAGCCTAATTTTCCTTTCGAATCTATGGTGCTAATGGTTTGTCCTTTATCTTCAATAGTTTTAACCTCTTTCCCCAATTTAATGTCACTAATGTTCAGTTCGATGTTTGTAATATTCCAGCCCTCTGAAGGTAGTGGTATGTTTATTGAGCTTACACGAGTACTATTATCGATATTTTCTGTATATTCCGTCATTCGAAATTTAGTTGATATATTGATAGGTTCACCATTATATTGAGCATGAGAAAAACCAACAAATTGAAAAAGGCTTACAATAAAAAATGAAATCAAAAAAATGCTAATTATAGGATAAAGTTGATACTTTTTTGTCATTATTTCTTAAATAATAATTAACAAATTTAAATCTGATTTATTTATACTATGTATATGTTGTTTTTTGATTAATTGAAGAAGAAATAAATTGAAAATCTATTTTTTTAATCATAAAATAGTTGAAAAAAATAAAATAATTTAATTTCTCATACTAAATGAAATATCTTTTTTTCTAATAAATTAAGTATAGTCTCTACGTCTTTTGGACTGCATTCTTTTCCAGGCAATAATGATCTTATGTAAAAATGATTCATATTTTTAGTTTTCATTAGAGACACTGCTTTATTGATATACAACCTTTCACTTTGTGTAATTCTAATTTTCTCAAGCTTTTCAATTTGAGTAATTTTTAAAGGATATATAAAAGATACATTTAAATGCTGTTTAAGCAAAATCTCAATTGAGTGAAAAGGCTTAACATCTCCGTTAAAGGAATCTACCAAATTTCCATAATTTTTATAAATATCATAAGCTAATTCTTCAATCGAATACAAGAAGAATCTTGATGGCCTTTCTTTCATTATTAATATTAGTCTAATATTAACAAACTCGCTCATTAAGATAATCGAATCTTTATATTCTAATTTTATTGTCTGAGATTGATCTTCAACCTTGATTAATTCAATTCCAAACGAATGGATTGCTTGTAAAAATCCAGATATTAATGCCGCATCGATATTTTTCTCTGAGAGATTTTGTGTGTAAACATTTAAACCAGATTTTTTATCCGTCACCATTATATAATCTAAATTTAAGATGTCTATACACGAATTATATAGTTTTTGTTGTTTTTCAACTTGCCTGTTTCTCATAGTTTTAATTGTTCGGTAAGACATAATACCCGCTACTGAAATCCCTACTGAAATAAGTATTATGACAAAAATCATCCATGGCTCCATTGTAATTGGAATGGAGGTTATAGATATTTGAAATTCCTGACTTTTCATACCAACATCTGTTTCATTATTCCAATATATTTTTCCTATATAGGTTCCTTTGGTCCAATTTGATGGGATTTCAAATGAAAAATAGTTTAGTTCTGAAACTGCTTCTTTTATTTCTATTAGTTCTGCTTTACTGCTTGGCTTTATTATAATATAAGTAAGATTTCCTTGCGTGGTCGGAGCGTTAACAGAAAATTCTAATTCATCTCCACGTTTCCATTCCGTTTTTGTCATTTCCATATTAAGATTGATATTTGGTGAATTTGCTTCAATTTTCCATTCAGCTCCATCTTCTATAGTGTCATTGGGAATAATAATGAATTTACCAATCGTCTGAATATTTACTAATGAGGTTACATTTTCCCATGAACCGCTTAATTTTCTATAGATGGTAAAATTATACCAATTCTTTGGAATATCAAATCTTATGAAGTAATTTTGAGAAATTCTACTAATTATTGGTGACATCGACCATTGATTATTAGTCTCTTGAAATTTTACAAAACTCTCAGTTGTGAACTCATTTCTTAAATTAATAGTATAATTACAATTGAATTTTAAGGTTAAAGATTCATTAATTTTGATTGGAAGATTCAGATTCGTCTCTTCAGAAAAATAATCAACGTCAGGTATTTCTAAAGATCCCGTTCCTGGAATTGACCCATTAATTATTTCATAATTATTTCCATCAACCTCCGCAGTCATATTTAGTTCTGATGGGAAATAACTTCTATCAATTCTTTGATTTAATTTACATAAAAAGCTTGTATTTACAATACCTGTACTCCAAGAAGTTTCATAAGATGATGTATGTAAAAATGGAATTTGAGGATCCGAGTCATCCATTGCCCAATAATACTTAGCATCCGCATCTACTGGTAAATTAGTTCCATTCATAACTAATGAATAATTCCCAGCTGGAAGTGTAATTGGATCTGATGAAAAATCTTGATAATACCAATCCAAATTGAGAGATATATTCAAATCTATAGATCTATATATTATATTATTAGGGTTATGATTACCTTCGTTATATCCTTGTATTTGGAATTTAATCGTCTCAGTCGCTTGTGGAGTCTTATATCCCTTGATAAAAACTCCATATAATTCAGTAACTTCCAAAATTTCAAGTTGTGTTCCTAGCGCAAATGTTCTAAATGTGGGATTTTTATTAATAATATAATCTAATCCCGTTTCGGTGTCCTCAATCGTTCTAATTTCGCTACCAAGACTTATATCAGAAAAATTAATTTGTATATCTTCAATAGTCCAATTTGCTTCTGGTAACTGGATATTTACTACACTAATGTTTTCTTTTATCCCTTCAATTTCTGAATATTCAATAAATTCTAAACTCGAAGAAATGGATATAGGTTCACCATTAGTTTGAGCATAAGAGAATGGTATGAATTGAATTAAACCAATGGCAAGAAATGTGAAAATGGTTAAAGCAACTAATGCTCGTTTAAATTTAAAATGATTTATCAATTCGCAACCCTTAGGGACCTTAATATAAAATTAATAAATGTTACGATTTTGTCTTTAAATATTTTATTCTAATATAATATATAATATTATGTTTTTAAAAATTAAGATCTAAAAAATTCAATTATTTTGTAATTTATAAAAAAAGAAGTTGATTTATATTGGTAAGAAACACACCTGAAGATATGCGTGATTGGATTGGAATGTTTCCATCTACTTCATTTGCAGACGATAAATGCTATTTTCTTCCTGGTTTTGGGAACACATGTGTATTTGAGACTAAGCAGGGATTGGTGTTATTCGATTTCCCAATAAGGCAATTAGCAAGAAGAACGTTCAATGGAGTAAGAAGTTTTACAAATAAGCCCGTTAAATACATCATATATTCACATGGTCATTTTGATCATGCTTTTGGATATACCCCTTTTTTGGATGAGATTAAAGAAAAAGGTTGGGATATGCCTGAAGTAATTGCTCATGAAAATTGCATTAAAAGATTCGAAAAATATAACATGCTTGAGAAATACCATGATTGGATAAATAAAATGCAATTTGCTTCTTTAAGAGGGAGAACAGAAGGTGCTGTAGTTTCTGCTCAAGAGACTCTTCAACCTACAATTATTCTTAAAGGGAATGAAGGTTTTTATGATTTTAAACTGGGTGATGTCCATTTTGAAATTTATCATAATAAAGGGGAGACTGATGATTCTGTTTGGTTATGGGTGCCTGAGAAAAAAACAATTTGTACGGGGGATTTGATGGTTAGTTCTTTTCCTAATGTAGGAAACCCCTATAAAGTTCAAAGATACCCAAAAAATTGGGCTTTAGCTATGGAGAAAATGATGGAAAAGGAAGCGGAATATTTAATTCCCGGTCATGGTAGAATGATTGAGGGAAAAAAGGAAGTTAGAGACGCTTTATCAATTACCGCTGAAGCAATGCATTTTGTACATGACGAGGTTGTTAAAAGATTAAATGAAGGAAAATGGTTCGAACAAATATTTCATGAAATGTTGGAAATCTTCCCCGCTAAATTGAAAGAAAATCCACATTTAAGAGAAATGTATGGGTGCTATCGCTTTGCGATACATGCGGTTTATAGACTTTATCATGGTTGGTATGATAGTGGTAATCCAACTGATCTATTCCCAGCAAAATCAGATGATATTGCGAGAGAATTTTTAAGAATTACCACTGAAGAAAAATATCTAGAACATGCGGAAAGTCTTTATAATGAAGGAAAATTACAATTAGCTTTACATCTGCTTGATATTATAATAAAAGGGAGTGAAACTGAGCGGAACGCGGCTTTCTTAGAAGCTTTGAATTTGAAAATTAAAATATTAAAGGAAAAATCTAAAGAAGAATCCTCATTCATAGCTGCAAATATCATTGACAATGCTGCAATGCAAATTAAGGAAAAACTGAGAGAATTAAAAAAACCATAAAGATCTAATTTCCATTTTTTTTTACGTTCCGGCAATTCTTTTTGGATAATAAGTTTGGGCTTTGAGATTTTCATGTAAAAGTTTATCAACAAGTTCAAATCTTTTTTCTTTAAATTCTTCATTATACCAGAGGTTGTTTAATTCGTTAGGGTCATTTTTTCTATCATATATATCTCCAAAACCTGGCATATCTTCATATACTGTCAACTTATAATCCTCTGTAATTAAATGACGTAATCGGGACTTAAGTGGTCCTATTTCCTCATCATTCTCAATAAAGCAGCAATCGCGTATTTTTGTTTCGGGGTTCTTTAAAATAGGTGTTATATCATAACCT
Source organism: Promethearchaeia archaeon (assembly GCA_029856085.1). GTDB lineage: Archaea > Asgardarchaeota > Lokiarchaeia > Sigyniarchaeales > SOKP01 > Loki-b32. Next base: position 8,411 of record JAHQWI010000132.1, read on the forward strand.
TGCATATCAGGTGGATGATGCTTTTCTTTTATCCCTAATAGATGTAAGATAGTTTTAGGATAATCAATCGTACTAACCAAGGAATCTGAAGCAACACCCTGTCTTGTTAGTCCAGGAACCTTCCATATTAAAGGTAATTGTAATACACCATTATAAGGGCAAGGACCTTTAAATAAAAGCCCATGGTCACCCATTAAATCACCGTGATCACTAGTATAAATTACGATGGTATTATCGGAAATACCAAATTTTTCTAATGATGCTAATATTTGACCAATATTATAATCAACGTAAGCAACTGAAGCGTATGTTAACGCAATAATTTTTCTCACTTCTTCTTCCGTTGATTCTCTCAAAAACGCTTTCTTAAATGGTGGGTTTTTCAAATGTTTCCCTAAAAATTCATGATTATATAACTTCTCTATATCATTAAAGCTAGCCGGAAGATCGATATCTTCAGGTTTATACATCTCTCGGAAACTCTTGGGAGGAATTATTGGATAATGAGGATCTGGAAATGAACAATGTAGATAGAATGGTTTGTTTCCATAATCACCTTTTGTAAACCGTTCTAAAAATGCGAGGGTACGTTCTTTAACATAGGTTGTGTTATAATACTCTTCTGGTATGTCATCACAATAAAGACTAAACAAATAATCATAATTCAAGCATCTTTTTTTGACTTCATTTGCCACACTAGGAGATTTCTCTTCTAACCATTCAATATAGTGTCCTGAGCATATACTACCATTTCCAACGACCACTTCTACTTCATCGTACCCATAATAAGGATTTGGAAATTTATCTCTTACTGGATCTTTTCTACCTTTCGGATGTGCCCAACTTGCTAAGTTTTCGGCTGATAATGACTTGCGTTTAAACGGAGCCATCCAAAACTGATGGTGGATTTTACCAATCGCAGCTGTATGCCAACCTCTATTGCGAAGGGTTTTTGTAATAGTTGGAATATCTTCCTTTAAATTAATTCCATTACTCCTAACTCCATGAACATTTGGATAAAGGCCAGTAATCATGGTTGCACGGTTAGGCATACAAATTGGGTTGGTACAAAAATAGTTTGTGAACCTTACACTCTCACTCGCAAGCCTATCTATATTTGGTGTTTTTAATGTTTTATTTCCATAACAACCTAGGTGGTCTACTCTTTGAGCATCTGTAATAATAAACAGAACATTCATTTTTTCACTCATTATAACCACATCTATTTTTTTTTTTTTTTTTTTTTTTTTTAGCAGTTCTTTAGAGGAGTCATAAATCCTCCGGCCGTTCTTTATGTTAATGGTTGGATTTTTTTTTTATTTAAAAGTACTCATATTCTTTTAGTTATGAAAGGTTAATACAAAAAAAAAGTTATTAAAAATAAAATTAGCATTTTTAAAATTAAGAGGCTAGTTTTTGAAGTAAATAAGCAAAATTTTTCCCTAAATTCTGAAAAGTAACCTTTCCTTCTCCATCTTTATCCATATCTTCAGGATTCATAACGTTCGGGTTTACGCCAAGGTTCCAATAGCTTGATCCTACTATAAACATATTATTAATTCCGAAGAAATAATTAATACTAGAATAAACGTGGGTTGCTCCTGCTCGTCTCACAGAAACTACAGCGGCACCAACTTTATATTTTAGAAGATCACCATTAACCTTACTTACAAGACCTGCTCTTTCTATCAATGCTTTCATTCTGGCGGTTGTATCTGCGAAATAAGTTGGTGACCCTAATATGATCCCATCAGCTTCAATCATTTTTGCTAGATATTCATTTAATTTATCTGTTTTGACTGAACATTCCTTATCTCTATTTTGTGCACAACGATAGCAAGAAACACATCCTTGGATTTTATCCATACCCATCCAAACATATTCCACTTCAATTCCAGCAGCCTTTAATTCATCCATTACAATATTTAAACAAAAACGTGTATTACCCTCGTTCCTAGGACTTCCATTAAATACAACAACTTTCATACTTTTAACCTAAAAGAATTTAATTTGCAATTTATTCTTCAATAATTATTATATCGCTTTTATTTTTTATGTTAATAAATAATCTATAAGAGGATAACTAATTTGGTATTTTTCTATTGGTTTGTTTGGATTGTTGGGATACTAATTTGTCTAACTGTGTTTATCCTATATATAATCAAGAAAATTGATCAATTCATCTGGTTTCTCTTTTGGGTTGGCTTCTTACTAGGACTATTCTGGGAACTTCCTTTATCAATAGCAAATGAAATTAGTTCTTTACCTCCTGCTAGATTTATAACACCAGTACCATTACCTACTCCTTTTTCTACGATCATTATTATAATTACTCATAGTTTATGGGATGGAGGCTTATTTCTATTAGGTGTTGGATTTGTACATATAATATGCAAGAAACCTTATTTTGAGAAGTTTAAGATGTGTGAATTTATTATTTTGATTATTTATGGACAAGTCTCAGAATTGATTGTCGAATTATCAAGTACTTTTAGTAATGCTTGGGAATATAACGTATATTGGTGGAATCCTAGATTATTCATTTTTAATGGACATGATATAACCTTACTACCCCAACTAATTTGGTTAATGGCCCCAATTGTCTTTTATTTTCTTGCTATTAGACTAAAATCCATATTTTCTAACATTTAATCACTAGTATCTAAATAGATTAAATTTAAAAAAAAGAAAAGAACTTATTTATTACTTAAAAAAAGTTTCTCCATCCACCGTGGCAATATAAAACCCCCATAAAACTCAATTGAACTTGATATCAGTAAAAGTCTTGCTATTATTAGAATTGCATTCGATATTCCACTTAAAATTTCTAAAATGGATCCGATTACAAAGGATAAGAAAGCAGCAAGTAGTAATTTTCCTTTTAATTTGATCTCAGGAGTATCAGATTTTAGAGACTCAAGCGCAAATAAGATTCCAGACACTAAAACAAGGATTACAAGAAAAATCTGGTAACTAGTTACAAAGAATTCATATTCAGCGTCAACTGGACTTGATACTGTCCCAACTAAATCATAATCAATTAAAAGTAATGTAAATAATGCAATCTCAAAAATAATTCCAGTTATACCAATGATTAACAAAATAATTTTTTTCTTATCTCTATAGAGGAGATCTGTGAAGGCGACCATCCAAATAAAAGCGGTGATTGGAAGAGGAGCTGCACCAATTATGAAATAACATGGAGGAGCAGACATAAACCCACCTCCACCTGTTATGAGGGCAACTAAAAAAGAAGAAGAACTCGCATACCACGAAGAGACAATGCCAAGCCAAACAAGTCCTACGAGTATTACAGTTCTATTTTTAGATTTTGGATATTTTGAAATGATTGTAAAACCAATAAAAATCGAAATAACTACAAATATAAGACTAAATACTCCATTAAGGATTTGATCTGGTGTTAATATCATATTTATCTACTTTTTATCTAAAATTAGAAAAATTCATTTAATTGAATACAATTAAGCAACAAAAAAATAAATAATCTTATATCACGCATTTATTATTAATATATAAAGGAAGATAACCATAATCTTTGAATCTTACAATGAATAATCACCCTGAGTTGCTTGCCCCCGTTCAAGATTGGAATTCATTAAAATTAATTGGTAGTTTGACTGATGCGGTATATTTTGGGGTAAAAGAGTACAATATGAGATTAAAAGCAAAAAATTTTGAACAAAATGATTTGAAAAAAATAGTTGAATTTTGTCATAGCCAAGAATCCCCTATAAAGACATATTTAACTACAAATATTATAATCTATGATTCAGAATTACAAGATTTAGAAAATCTTATATCTGAAGCTAAAGATGCTGGAATCGATGCGATTATTACTCATGATCTTGCAACAATTCAAATTGCTAAACGAAATAATATTGATTTTCATATATCGACGCAGGCAAATGTTTCCAATATAGAATCTGCTAGGTTTTATGAAGAACTAGGTGCTGAAAGGATAATATTGGCAAGAGAATTATCGCTTAAGCAAATTAAATTGATAAAACATCTTTTAAATAATACTAAAATTGAATGTTTTGTACATGGCTCAATGTGTACTTCAATTTCAGGACGATGTTATTTTTCTGCTACTGTTTGCGACTCTGAAGAATATTCCGCAAACCGAGGTAATTGTGTGCAACCATGCAGAAGAGAATGGAGGGTAATAGATGATGAAAGCAATGAGTTTATCTATGATGGCCAGATGTTTCTAAATACGAAAGATTTGTGTATGATTGAGTACATACCTGAATTAATTGATGCAAAAATTGATGCTTTAAAGATAGAGGGACGTATGAAAGATCCTGTTTACATAAAAACGGTAGCTGAATGTTATAAAGAAGCTTTGGATTCATTTCATGATAAGAATTACACTAAAGAAAAAGTAAGTAATTGGCTCGAAAGACTTTCACGCGTGTTCAATCGTGGCTTTCATACTGGATTTTATTTTCATAGACCAACTATAGAAGATATTGAATTAGAAAAAAGAGGGAATATTTCACCTTATAAGAAACATTATCTAGGGAAAATTCTTTCATACGACGAAATTAGTAAATCTGCTAATGTTTTACTTGAGAGCTTAGACGATCCCTTAAAATTGGGAGATGAGATAATTATCACTGGTCCAACAACTTATATGATTGAGATTATAAGAAAGATGATCTATAAAGGTGAAAAAGTTAAAAGCATAGCAAGAAAAAGGTATAGCAATCCTGTTAGAATTAATTTGCGGTTGAATAATGAAGTTATGCCAAACGATAAAATTTATATTTTATCTAAAAATTCTAAAGTGTGAACTTTGATGAATTTCGAAGATAAAAGGAAGAAGTTAGTGAACAACCTAAAAAATCGAGATTATCCTGTTTTAACCAAACAGGAAGTAGTTAGAGCGATGCTAACGGTTCCCAGGCACCTTTTTGTACCAAAAGATGCTGAATCTTCTGCTTACATAGATTCACCTTTATCGATTGGATCAGGTCAGACGATTAGTGCCCCTCACATGAATGCTATGATGTGTGAATATCTTAAATTGGAGGATGGAGATAAAGTTTTAGAGGTCGGAACGGGTTCAGGATATCATGCCGCATTATGTGCTGAGCTGGTTGCCCCAAAAAACTCAACTAATCCAGGTCATGTTTATACAATTGAGCGCCATGAAGACTTAGTTAAAAAGGCAAAGGATAATCTTAAAAAAACAGGTTACGATAACAGAGTTACAGTTGTAATTGGTGATGGTACATTAGGATATCCCGAAGAAGCTCCTTATGATAAAGTTTTAGTAACAGCAGCTTCACCTAAAAAAATACCACCACCGTTGCGAAAACAACTAAAGGACGGAGGCATTCTTTGTATTCCTGCAGGATCTAAAGGTTTTGGTCAAGATTTGTATATCATTAAAAAGCATGGGGATGATTATGATACAAAAAGGATTACTGGAGTTCGATTTGTCCCTTTGATTGGAAAATTCGGGTTCTCTGGGGATTAGAATACCTGTAATTGGCGAATCTGCATTTATCTTGAATACATTATTAGTAGAAAGCATGTAGGGATATTTTTACGAAAACCATTTTTGAAAATAAAAGCTATGATTCATATAATAGAATTAAAAATGTATTAATACCAAAAAAAATTAGGGAAAGAGAAACGATTTGCCGGTCTTTTTCTTGGCAGTCCGCCGTTTCATCTCTTCATAACACTCTATGAATCTTAATACTTCTTGTTTAAACATCTTTTTTGCTTGTTAGTTAACTTTCTTTTCTTTAAAGAAGTTCGAATTTGGCTTACATATTTTGATCTTTCAATACAAGATTTTAAATGATCATCACAGCAATTCCAGCTCAAATAGTCATGTGCAGACTCATAATCTTTTATCATAATTTACATACCTGAATTAGGAAAGGTTTATGCTACATTCAATAAGATCTAAAAAATTAAGCTATAAGAATGTTCGATTTATTAAATAACAGAAAATAGGAGTAAATTAATTACAGTTTATAATCTCCTAATATTTTAGAGTTATATTTACTAAACTATCGGAAATAAATATAAGAAATAGGCTATTTCTCAAATTTTTTTTTAAGTTTTTCTTCAATCAGTTTCTTTCGGATATTTTTGATATATTCATTATTTTCAATATTATTTTTTACAGAATTGTTTTTATATTTCCAGCCATTGCGTTTTCCATCATGATTAGCTCCCATAGTTTATGAAACCTCTAATTTTTATATAATCCTATTTGTTATTAGTTCCTTAATATATTTAAAATATAGTTAAACCGACGAAATTCTTCCTAATATCAATAAATTTGTAATTTTTAGGAAAGTATAAATACTAAAAAGTCTTTATTTTGAGGTGAAATTCAAAACTCTTTTCAAATTTAAAAAGAGGACTTACATTTATTCCTTGATATATCTTTCTATAACCCTCATCTGTATATACATAGGCGATAATTGGGAATTTATAAATTTTAACTGAGTCTAAGTCGCTAGAAATATCAAATTCTACACTTACATCGTAAGATTCATCATAAGCTTTAAAATGTGTTCCCTCATATTGAAAAGGCTCTAAAAGATTCCTCTCTTCATCACCATTCAATTCTAATTGGTTGCTTTCCCATTGGAATTTATTGTAATTTATTGTGTCTCCATTGAAGAAAAAGGGAATATCTATCGCAATGTTTAAATTTTTAATAATCCGTTTAAGAATTTCTTCTTGGCCAGAAATTTCTTCGAAATTAATTCTCACAATAATCTCAATTTCATTATCTTCTACATAGATATCTTTTGTAATTCTGACTGGATTTCTGTTATCAGTATCGGTGTCTTTTACACTCCCAACTTTTTCCATCTCTATTATTGCTATTTTTCCTTCTTTTTCACTGCTAGTGACTTTAAAATCCCCATTTACAAAATTTCCGAATTCAAAGTATTTATCCGATTGAAACTCTTCGATTGTCACATCGTCATGTAAAAATCTCAGACGGAACATGCTTCTTCTAAATCTATCAACTAATACTTCGTAAATTTCTAATTTTTTACTTTCATGATAAGCCTCATGCCATCTTGTCATAGTATTCAATAAATTATATGATTTTGGCTTATAATCTAGTTCAAAAAGAGTGCCACCATCATTAGGATCAATATATAGATTATAAATATCTGATTCAATAATATATTCAGTTTTACTGTTTTTATTGAAATCAATGGGTGTTATGTAAATATATGATGTTAAATTTGGATTAATAAGGGCATTTATTATATCAATTAACTTTTCAGCGTTTATTAAATGTGTGTAAACAGAAAACCTTAAGAACTGTAAATAAACACCCCCAAATAGACCATGCCAATAGCAGTCATTACACTGGGCTTTATAAATTTCATCCCATGCGTTATTTATTTTATTTAAAATGATGGAAATGATATTATCATCTTGAATTTTTAGTAAGTTTTCTTCAGTGTAAATGAGTTTATTTCTAACATAAAGCATTTTTTTATGCATATTATTTGATTCAGGGTACTTCACAAAGAAATATCTCCAAAATCCTCCCTTTAAAAATTGATATATCTCCTTTTTGGTCTCATCGTCCTTCATAGTCTTTTTAATCTTTTTGAAATTCTTGCGAATTTGTGTTTGTAAGCTCCACACCTCCATACGGTCATAACTTGCGGTCGGAAGATACATCAAACCTCTTGCTGGGAACTTTTCCATATATTCCGTTAGTGTTATGGACTTTATCCAAGAATTACTTCTAATTTGCTCAAAAAAAGCGGGAATAAACGGTCTTCCGCCATCACCATCTTCATGACCCTGTCCCACTACATAGCATATTTGGTGAGTAGTTCCCCACACGCCCATCTTTTCAGCATCCGACATTAACAGAACAATTCTATCACCATTTTCATCAGCCAATTTTTTTAAATAATCAAAAGAGTAATAGGTTGGTTTCCAAGGTGTTAAATATCTTAGCTCTTCATTAATTGGAACGACACGTAATGTCTTCCCTTCATCTTCCGTTACATACGAGTATAGAGTCTCTTCTTCTGTTATTCCTGTCGCTCTAAAATGATTATCATCAACAATCACATATTTTAATCCAGTATCATATAAAAAGGAGGGATAATTGGGTTCCCAAACTCTTTCCGGTAACCAGGCAGCTTTAACATCTAAATCAAATTCTCTTTTAATTAAATCAGATAATTTTTTGATCTGAGCAATTTTATCTCTATAAGGTATCATAGAAAAAATCGGTTCGTAATACCCCCCACCTATTATTTCGATTTGTCCCCTTTTTATCATGGTTTTTAATTTTTCTATGAATTCAGGCTTATTATCTAAAAGCCATTCTAACAAATAGCCTGAAAAATGTAATGTTATTTTAACGTCTGGGAATTTGAAAATATTATCAATTAGGGGGTCAAATGATTTTTTATAGGCATCCTCAAAAACCAAACTCTTTTGGTCAACTGGTTGGTGAAAGTGGAATAATATTGGGAGGTTTAAGCTTTTTTTCTCATCCATTTAATTCTCATCTCTTCTATAATATAGGATTTAAAGGTTTTGAGCAATTTATGAGATTTTCAGATTATGTAAAATACTAAGTTCAATATAGATTGAAATTTAAAAATATAAGGAATCATAAATTTAAAAAATGATCTAAATCCATTTGCTTTTCTTTAGAATCTTTATAATTTATTTCATCAAAGTTGAAATATTCACTGAAATTTTCTTTAATCAAACCTTTTTGAATTAAATCTTCTTTTAGTTCTTCAGTATTATTAGGCAGAAATAAGATTTTTCATTTCTAAAATAAGCTTAATCGAGATAAACTAAGAGTAATTTAAAATACTTGATTCAATATCATATTATTAAAGAAATAAATTCTGTATAACTATGCCCGATTCTGAATTTTTAGAAAAACATCAATTATATCGTAAATTTGATTTTCAATTCTCAAAACCACTACTAGAGAAAATTGAGAAAGTGAATATTAATATGCATTGTTCAAAATGTCAAAATATGAGAACTTTTAATATGACTAACAATTATAGCACATTTTTGGATGGTAATCTTACATATCGAATACAGTTTAAATCTCAACCCCTATACAGTGGTTACAACTTAATACCAAAAGAAGGATTAGTAACTTGGCTCACTTATAAGTGTGCGAGTTGTAATACGTTTACTAGACATTTCTTCATAGAGATGAATTCAAATGATAATTTTATTCGTAAAGTAGGTCAATTACCCCCTTGGGATATCCAACCTGATAAAGAATTACAGTCAATATTAGGTGATTATATAGGTTATTATAAAAATGGTTTAATATGTGAATCACAAGGATATGGAATTGGGGCGTATGCATATTATCGTAGGATAATAGAAGAAATTATTGATAGTTTACTAGAACAGATTGGAAGCTTAATAGAACAAGGTGAAAATATTCAGTACATGGAAGCTTTAGAAAGAACGAAACAAACAAATATAACACAAGAAAAGATAAAACTTGTTTATGATTTATTACCTCCAATTCTCAATCCAGAAGAATTTAATCCATTGAAGACTTTACATCAAGTATTAAGTGAAGGTGTGCATGGACGCTCAGATGATGCATGCTTAAAAGACGCTGAAGTTTTAAGAGAAACGACTTTGTTTCTAGTGAAAGCTGTATTGAGAAGTATTAAAGAAAAAAAGGAATTCACCGATAAAATGCGTAAACTATTGGAACGTCAAAGACAAAATAAATCTAATCAAAGAGAATAACTGTATATTCACTTTTTATGAACTCACATTTTTATAGTAGTTAAATATAAGTAAAAGATTTTTACTTATAAAAGATAACTAATAATATTATTGAAAGTTGAAAAAAATGGTTCTTATGATTAAGTACTTTGATAAAAATTTAGTTCAAGGAGTCTGTAATTCAAATGAATTTAAAGGATGGCTCCTCTCAAAAAGGTGGTTTGGAGACAAATCAACGCTCTCAAATTTAGAGTTCAATATCGGGATCAATTATTTTGAAATAATTGCTGAGAGAATTCTATTAACTATATTCGAAGTTAAAACTTCTGATTATTCCAAAACATACTTTCTTCCTTTAATCTATTATGAGAAAATAGAAGATATTTTAGAACCTATAGAAAAAACTAGAGAGATTATTGTCAACCTTACTGAAAATACTTTTAGCAAGAAATTAGCGATAACAATCGAAAATGAACAAAAAATTATTACTCTGAATTTAATGGAAGCAGAATTTTGCCTATTTTATTGGAGGAAAATGTTATTTGATACAACTATCTCTGAAAATTTTCCATCAATGAACATGGAATTAACTCTTTATACTAAACAGTTTGAGGATGACATAAATATGAAAAAAGTACAAAATCTAATAGAAGCTGGCTTGTATCCTGATAGATATGAACTTTCTTTATATCAACTGGGTGGGGGAAATACAACTAACGTTCTATTTCTACTAAATATAGCTAATAAAAGGAATCCTGACCAACCATCTGTTTCTTATGTTTTAAAGTCATTTAAAGATTGTTCAGGGAGTTTGGAACCTTCTACTTTATTTGTTTTGGTTAAAAATAAATTTCCAAACTCTCCAAAAATATACGGAACAATTAAAATACAGAATAAAGAAACAATTGGAATAATTGAAAGTGTTCCGAATTTAGGAAATTTAGGTGATATCTATTGGAATGAACTCAATAATATGATCAATAATGTGTTTAAAAAAGTAAATAACGATTATTCTAAATATACTGAAAAATCAAATGCTTCAGTTCTAATTAAAGAACACTGTATGGAAACCATAAAGGTATCTTCTGATATTGGGCATTATATTACCAATTTACATCAGTCATTAATTTTACCAAGTCAAGAAGACTATAGTTTAGAGTCAGTAGAGAGTACAACTTATCTCAAAAGGTATACCGAAAGATTGAATTCAATGATCTCCGAATTGCTTACTCACATGACTCAACAACCGGAAAGCGCCTTTTTTAATTTACCTAAAATTAGTTCAATTTTAATAGATATCAAAGATATTATCGAAAGATTTCGTGCTGAATTTGAAGCACCAAAAATCGATATTCAACATGTACATCAAGATTTGCATATGGACCAAATATTATATAATAAAGTCAATGACAAGTATATCTTCTATTTTATTGATTTTGAAGGGGACCCACAACTTATTTTAGAAGAAAAAAAAGGTAAATTTCCTGTCGAAAAAGATTTAGCATCATTTCTTAGAGCTTTAAGTTATATAAAATTTAACACTTTACTGAAGTTTATCGAGAATAAGATTGTACGAAGAGATAAGTATGAAGTACCTGAGGAAATACTTTACAATCTTTACTTTAGAAGAGCAGCTAGACCTTTAAACAAAATCTTAGATATAGTTTTAAATGTACTAAATATATGGGAATTTAAGCTAATGAGCAAAATTTTAAAGAACCTAAACCTAAGCTACATACTAATTACATATTTCTATATTGAGAGAGCACTCTACGAATTAAGCTATGAAATCCTTTTTCGTCCTAATAAAATAATTGTTCCCGTTTTAGGATTAAAAGAAATTGTAGATAAAAGCTAATATTTTTTTTTCCTAATAACTAAATTTTGAATGAACTATTCCTCAGGTATTTTTGCAAATTCAAATGAATAATAAGATGATATACGATCTACAGGATGAATTTGTTTATTATATTGTTGAGTCAAATTTTTACTTCCTTTTAATTCTTCTTCAGTGTACCGTGAATTAAATTCTTTTTCCTTAAAAAGTTGCCAGGTAAAAGCTTCTACGAATTTTTTTGGACCAAATTTCTTTGAAATTAATACATAATTTTGGTCATCGATATATTTACGAAAAAACCCTAAATTATTACATAAATCTAATTTAAAGTCTAAGTCATCTACTTTATTTTTAGTTAGTGCTATTGAGTTTATAAAGCGTGCTATTTTATCTCCAAAAGCAATTTGTTCTGCTTCTTCCACCTTCTCAACAATATCTCGCAAATAGCTTTTAATAATTATTATAAAATCTTGGTCATCTAAAGATTTCAAGGATTTTTTTTGCTTTATTATACACTGAGATAATTCTAAATAATTTCTAATTAAGTTTGCCTTTGAGATGCCTAAGTCCCTTTTAATATTCTCTAATTGAGCATTTAATTCTTTATCTATTCTAACAGTAATGACTACCGTTGAATCCTTTAAATTCCTTCCTCTATCTGATTGAGATTTCGCTGAGATAGAAGATTTTTGTGCTGGATTATGACTCATTTAATGCAACCTTTCAATATTTTACTTGTAATATTTGTAATCAATAAATATCTTATGTATTAATAAGTAACTTTAGTATTTTAATGCTTGTTATTTTATCTTTTTGTAAAAAAATATATTTACAACATATAGAGTTTGAACAATTTCTTAAGCGTTTTCTAAAAGAATTTCAGATTTTTTACTAGTTAGTTAAATATTTAAAAAAGACATTCATTTAAAATTCGGTAATATTAATTTTCTTCAGGATATTTTAGTAATGTTCGATTATAAGGAAATTATTAATAATTTGGTTATAGAATAATAAATAAATCAATTTATAATCTCAAATATCTTTAGAATTTCTTCCTCTCAATTAATAGTATGAAAAAATAAGCTAATAAGCATGTTAAAGGTAAAATCTGCAATTTATTAAATAAATCGTTAAAATTTCATAAAAATTATATGACATTTCATCTTGTTTAATCAGATCTGAGCTTAGAAATTTTTGATTGATATTTAGAATCAATTGATATGTTAAATAAAATAAAATACAAAGATTTAAGAAATTGGATAAATATTATTCAGATTTAGTTTGTTTCAGTCATGTGGTTTTGTTAAATGGAAATTTATTAAAAAGATCATTTAACCAAACGATTTTAAATTTTCATCTTTATTCAATATCAAATGTAACTGAAGTAATTATATATATCAATTAAATACAAATGAATTAAATCAATGAATAAGAATTTTCCCAGAAATTTCCAGAAATGCTTAAAAGTTAAAAAAAACATAATGTTCTTGTAATCGAAAGCAAAAAATTTATTAAGGGTTGAATAAAAAGTTATGGAGATTTCGCAATCGGGTTTTTTAGAAGTAAATTTACAGAATAAGTCAGAATCTGTCTTTATAGAATCAGATGATCAGATTGAAAAGATTGTTAAAGCCTTGTCCTCACAAACAAGGAGAAAGATACTCCATTATATTCAAGAAGAACCAATGGATGTATCAAGTATCGCTTCTAATTTAAATATGACCGAGGCAAATATATCCGCTCAAATTAAGAAACTTGAAGAAGCTGACTTAATTACGTGTGATTATACATCTGGAGCTCATGGAGTTCGCAAAATAAGCAAGATAAAATTTCATAAGTTAACGATTAAGTTCTAAAAATTTATCTTGTATTACTCTTTTTTTAGAGCATTAATTAGGTAATATTTTTTAAATTTAATGCTTTTAAGCAATTTTAGTTATATTATTCCATATATTCGCTGTATTGATAAGAAATGAGAGAATTTGAAAAATTGTGGGAAGCAGTAAATTTTGCTTTTCTAAAATATGGTAGTTTAAAACGGAAATCCGCAGATGTGCCTTTTGTAGTTCATCCAATTCGAGTTGCTATGATTTTACGAGCTGCTGGTTTTTCTGAATTCAAGAATAAAGATTTAATACTAGCAGCATTGTTTCACGATCTCTTAGAAGATACTGATTTAACATTTAAAGATTTAAAAACAGAATTTGGAACTGATGTAGCTTCAGTTGTGAAGGAACTATCAAAACCAGATAATATTAGTAAAGAAGAATGGTTGAGAGCATTTGACACTGCTTCAAAAAAAGCCAAATTGATTAAAATGGCTGATCGGATAGATAATCTTATGGATATGAAATTACCTGAGTGGAATGTTGAAAAACAAAAGAACTATGCTGAACAGGGCTTAATCATTTTAGAAACGTGTGGAAAGACAAGTCCAAGGTTAGCAAATAAGCTAAAAAAACTTATAAATAAAATTTTAAATGATTTATAGAAAGATATTTGCCATATTTCATTTTTTCCCTTGAGCAATTTGTTCGGAATCAGGTTCTTTTCTCAGTTTAATTAGTGAAAGAATTCCAATTAGTGGTCCTAAAACTAGAAAGGCAAATCCAAAGACCCAGCTGGTTAAATCAACTATTACCGGTAACAACCAAATTGTAATATTTGCTATGGCAAAACCTAATGCTGTTTGAATTGCTAAAGCTGTTCCTATATATGCGGGGTTTGATAATTCAGATATCATAGCAGAATATTGAGGTGAATCTGGAACTATGGTAAGTCCCCAAATGATCGCTATAACTAATGCTAAAATTGCATTATTTAAGAAAAAACCAATTATTAACGAGCTTGAACCACTAATGATAAGCATAATAATATTAAATTTAGTCCTTCCAATATGGTCAGCAATTTTACCTCCAATCACGTTCCCTAGAGCTCCACTAACAAATATTAAGAAAGTCCCAAGAGAAAAATATAAGTTGATATCTATACCAGGACTGGTGTGAGAATGTACTTCTTGCAAAAATTTAGGTATCCAGACCCAAAAAGCGTAGAGTTCCCACATATGTCCAAAATATGAAAAGTTGGCTAGCCGTGTTGATTTTTTCCCTAAAATCTCTTTTAAATTTGAAAATTGAAATTTAGCTCCAGGTGATATATGAGGTCCTTCTTGAATAAAAAGATATATTAAAACAGAACCAATTAATGCTAAAAGAGATGATAGACTTAATATCACGCGCCAATTTGGAAGCCCAGTTAAATTAAATAAATAAGGTAATCCCGAACCTGCAGTTAAAGCACCCAATAATATTCCGATCGCTAAACCTCGATTCCTTTTATACCATGAAGAAATTAATTTCATTGAAGTTGGATATACTCCTGCCAAAAAGAAGCCTGTTAAAAAACGAAAAAAGATAAAAGTGAGGAAATTTGGAGAGAGAGCTGCAAAAAAGTTCCCTAACGCTGCCAAGAATGCATTTAAACTAAAAAAAGTGGGTGTTTTTATTAAATCAGGTAAACTGAATACAGAATAAACAAGTCCTCCCAATACAAATCCAATTATTAGGATCATACTTAAAATCGCAAGATCTCTATTGTTAAGATTCCAAAGATTGATTAATTGAGGTGTAATAGCATTGGGAGAAAACCATACTGTAAGTGAAAATAATAGTGAAATTGAAACAACGGTTAGGATTAGAGGTTTAGATTTCTTAGTCAGTTTTATATTCATGTTCTAATTTTTTCATATTATTCAATTTAATTTTAATTAAAATTTCTTAAATATAAATTAATAGGCAATAAATTATCTATTATAAAGAGAAAAACGTTTCAAGATTAGCACATAGACTAGAAGAACTGATAGAGCAGATACTAAATAATGTAAAATAAATTCTTAAGTATAAGGAGAAAAACGTTAAATAGTATGATTAGTGAAAATCAATTGGATATTTTTACTGATTTTATTGACTTCTTAGCTAGAGCAGTAGTCTCTTTTTCCTCTCCAATTTTTTCAGACTTGTTTCTAATCGAGGTTTTGAATGCTTCTCCTTGTTCCATGATTTCATTCATTTCATCAGAAATTATTGAATGCGTCATTCCCATTGAATGAAGCATATCTAATCCGCTTACAATCACGGTTTTAGCGAATTGAGGAATATTACCTAGCATCCAATTGAATTTTCCAAAAGGATTAATATATCTTTTTAAAAGCATCTTAAGCCAGCTTTTTTTGCTAAGATAATAAGCAGAATAGGCTTCTGCGACTAATCTATATATTTCTATATTCGATAACTGTTCAGTTCGCATCATAGGGTGAAAAAGATCATAGTGTTTGTAATTATGACTGGTGATCATATTTTTTTCTGACATTTCGTTATAGAATTCAGTTCCTGGGAAAGCAGTTATAGGCGTCATTTGTACACACGTCATATTAAGCGATCGCGCAAATTGAATATTTTGTCTTACCATTGTCTTTGTTTCTCCAGGAAACCCAATAATTACACCCCCAAAAATCGAAATTCCACGATCTTGTAGCATAGATACCACTTTTCGTACCATTTCTGGAGTAGTATTTTGTTTATTCATGGCATCAAGGCTTTGTTGATGAACCGATTCAATACCCAGAAAAACTTGCCTCATACCTGCCTTATGCATTAAATCAATTAACCCCTGATTTCGATATAATGTATCAACTCGAGATTGGCAAGAAAAAAGCATCTTGTTCGGAACTCCTGAACGAATTATGGTTTCAAGAATTTCTTTTGTACGTTTAGCTTTAATGGTAAAATTATCTTCACAGAAAAAGATAAAATCGTTTTTCCAATCGATATCATAGATTTCTCTCATGATTCTTTTTGTTGATTTTGTTCGATAAGTAACTGGATGATCTGGATTCCTCCACATTTTTATGATACAACAGAACTTACAATTATGAGGACACCCACGCGAGGTTTCCAGCTGAGCTACACGAGCACCTAAATAAATATATTTTTTATCATCTAAAAGATCCCTACGAGGCATAGGAAAGTTATCTAAATTGAGTTCTAGCCTTCGATCTTTATTATGCATTACTTTTCCTTCCTTATTTTTGTATGAAACTCCATCGATATTTTTCAGTAAATTTGGGTTTTCATTACTTTCAAGATATTGTACTAACTCTTGAAATGAATGTTCACCTTCACCTCGTATTGTATAATCAACCGCAGGATGTTTTGCTACATAATTAGGTGCTAAAGTTGGATGGTATCCACCCAAAATTGTGGTACACCCTTGTTCTTTAGCCATCTCAGCAACTTCAAAAGCATGAGAGATTTGTGGCGTCATGGAAGTTATAGCAACTACATCAGATCGATTTAATAATGCACGAAATCTATTTTCTTTATATTTATGAACCTTAAAATCAAATAATTTTGCATCATGTTCTGGAACCATTGCTGCAATCGATATAAGACTCATAGGAGGCCCTTTAATTATTGCATCAAGTCCAGAACTAAGTCTTGCTGGATTTACATATAGAATTTTCAAAGTTTATATCCCCTAAAGCTATATTATTAAATTTATTGTTAGCCTAATCTCCTCTATCTGATATATAACTAATAGAACAGAAAAAGCTTTGAGAATTTTTTATTCAATTCTCTTTCTAATTAATTAAATATATTAAATAATTTCATCCTAATAAACTTGTTGTTTCTACATAGCTCAAAAAGATTTCTTTAGAGGATGAGAGTCTGAGTAATTACATGACAATTTAGAAAAATATCATGTTATTTAAAATACGTAATTAATGTGTTTTTTATTTTTTCAAAATGCCCTAAATGGAGCTTTAAGAGGTCATCAAAAACTTCTCTAATACCCACTTTTTCAATTCGTTTTGTAATTTTATAATAAGGGGAATTTTTTAGTTCTTTAGCTAATTTTTTGTTCTCTTCAATGTTTTCCAATAAAAATTCAGTTGGAATTAGTTGATAGGCTCCTAACATTCCTTGGATAATTGCCATCAACATTGTATCAAATGTTATTCTTAATATTATTTCATGATCAAAATCCGAAACTTGAGGATGTAGATAAGATTTAAGAAGAGAAATAGATTCTTTGAACCGTTGAAGAGAATCCGTTCCAAGTTCTTTAATTTTTTCATTATAATCACGGTTTTCAGATGCCCTTAAACATAAGGCAGCAATAGTTTGATATTCAGCAACAAAATGGATAACTCGAGCTTTTGCGTTAAGCATTGTATCCTTCGATTTTTCCTCATCTATAAAATCTCCTAAATTTTTCAATGCTTTTTTAAAATAGTTAGCTATGTCATTGAATTTTGTGGCAGAAGATTCAAAATCTTTTCTTGATAAGAGATTTAATGCTTCTTTTTCCTCCTGTTCGTATAGTTCATCAAATTTATTTATTTTCATTACTGCTTTTAAGATTAAATTTTTACCCACGTCCTTTTTTATCCTTGAACGTTCAAAAGCTTGACCAGCTTTTAATAAGAAGATTGAACTTAAACTGTTGAATTCTTCAGGATCAACCTCATGTAAATATTCTGAGGTTTTCTCCCAACATTCTCCAGCAGTCTCCCAATCTCGCATTTTATAGGATATATTTCCCAATTGGATTAATAATTTTGCTGAAACTTCATATAGTTTTAATTCTTCAGTCTTTCTAATAATAGATTTCAATCTATAGGTAGCTTGAATATTACTTTTAAATTGTGCGATTATTTGGGTAATTCTTACATATAGTTCATCTATTTTTATGTAACTCCCGAGATCTATATAAATTTGAGCCGCTTTTTCATAAAAATTAATAGCTTCTTCTCCTTTATTTTTATCAACTAAGTTTTCAGCCAAATCTATTAATTGTATTGCTTCAATTTCTTTACCTTCTCTATCTTCTCCGATCATAATTTCTCTCCAAATAAAGTATAAAAGAATTTTAATATCCAAATTGTATAGACTTAATTAAAATATTAAAACCTTAGTATTAATAGCTTTTTATTATATTTTTTTACATTTTTTCCTTCATTACTGATAAATCCGGCAAGAAAAGAGTAATATATTAAGTAAAAAATTTCATATTTCGACATCTAACAATTTTTTTAAATTCTAGTGATTGATACGCTGAAGAGAATGATTCTTCTGCATCTTCAATTGCTCCATAAAAAATAAAATTCGAGTACCATGTGGCAATAAACATAATACTAGCCCGTCTATAACGTGTCTGGAATTTAATATTCAAACGTGGTGAGGAATACTGAAAAAGAAAAAGATTCGGAGCTGTGCCTACCGGAAGCTGTAATGCTGTACTAACT
>JAHQWI010000134.1 GCA_029856085.1 Promethearchaeia archaeon
TTTGTAAAATTTTTAGCTTTTTACACTTTTTAAACCACCTCATTTATTATTTTAATTAAAATGAATTTTATTCAAGAAATAAAGAACAATAGCAACAAAAGAAATCCTGTTAGCTCAGAGATTAAATCTAAGCATAAGAGCTTTGAAAATATAAATATCTACATTCTGTTTTGTAATTTTTCTATAAATCTATCTAATTTCTTTTTATACTGCCATTGAAGTATACTATAATTATAGTCTTCTTTTATAATGAACTCAGAACGTCTAATTTCATTTTTATAGTGAGATATAAGCTTATTAAGATTATTTTCTCCTTGACTAATTCTTCTAAGTGGTTCTAGATTTTCTTTCTGCATTTTATCATTCTCCTTTTGAATTGTATTATCTAACTAGTAAAACATCGCATGGGGCGCTTTTCACAACTTTTTTAGAGACTGTTCCTAGAATAATCTCTTTCAACTTCGAATGTTTACCCTTACTCCCTAAAACTACAAGATCGAAGTTTTCTTCCTCCACAATTCTTCTTATATACACTTCAGGTTCCTCATCTTCAATTAAACGAGTTTTAACAGATAACCCTGCTTTGCTAAATATTTCCTTTGTTTTATTTAATAGTTGTTCTCCCGCTTTTTTACTCAAATCTTCTATATTATGATAGATTTCTATAGGAAGAGATTCATTAGGAAAAAGTCCCATGGGAATCTTATGATGTTTTATTGAATGAAATATTACGACTTTACAATTCCACTTCTTCTGAAATTCTACAACTTGTTCAGCAGCATTATTTGCATGATATGAACCATCTGTAGCAAACAAAATTTTTTTATAAATAATATCCACCTCTTCTTCTGTTTGATGTGTTTTTTTATTTTCGAATAAAATTCGGTTTTACTTTTTTTTATTAAATTTATTAATATTCTTTCTTACGATTATTATATATGAAATAACATATTTAAATCTATCGAATGACGTTCGGACAAAGAAGGCAAAAACCGAACAGAATCCCAAGGGAAAAAATCGAATGCTTTTTTATGAATATATATTCATAAATTATAAATATGAGATCCCATTTTAATAAGTAATTCTTTATAAATGAATAATTATAGATAAAAATAAAGAGAAGTGTGAGAAAGATGAACAGGATTATAGGTATTCCTGCTGAAGGAAGTGAATTATCTGATAATATATCAGCTCATTTTGGACATTGTCCTTACTTTATGGGAGTTGAAATTGTAGATAACAATAATTTTAAGAAAATTTTTGCTTTAGCTAATGAAGGACATGCTGGGTGCATGGAACCTGTTATGAACATGAAACAAAGAAATGTAACAGATATGATTCTGACAGGAATTGGAATGCGTCCATTTATGGGTTTTCAGCAAGTCCAGATAAGTTTATTTCAAGGGGTAAACGGGAGTATTGAAAAAAATTTAAAAATGTTAATCAGTGGTCAATTGAAGGTATTAAGTGACGCTAGTTGTGGAGATCACTCTGGAGATGCTCATACTCATTAAAAAAATTTGTATAAATAAAAAAGGATGAAGTTATATACCAAGCTTTAAAGAGACATATAATACCATTAAGGCAGATTGGAAGGACCTTCCCCTTTATTAATTACAACTTTTGGTGGAGTATCCCCAATTACACCTAAAGTACAAATTAGAAAGTAATTAATTTTAATTTCCTTTTTTCTTCTAAATCTAAATCATAAATAGATTAATTTAAGATATAAACTAAATGAAAATTAAAACATGTAAATGGTATCCAGTTTGCCCTATTAAATATTTTGTTGACCAAGGTAAGCTGGACCCAAAATGGGTTGAAGAGTATTGTTTAGTGGAAAATAAAAATTGTGTTAGATATCAAATGGAAGAAAACGGAGAGTTTCACCCCGAAAACATGCTACCTAATGGTGATATTCAGCAAGATCTTTAACTTCATTTTCTATATTAAATACTACTCTTGATGATGATGGTGCTCATGATCATCATCAGCTTCAGTATGAATCTTGTCAACTCCGTAATCTTTACCTCCTCCTGGAGAACAGAGACTTTCTCCACCCTCTAAAGTACCCTCCAATATTTCTCCAACAACATCATCGATTTTACCACTAATCCCCATAATAACTTCAATTCCATATTGATTAAAAAAACTTACAGCTCTGTGGCCCATTCCTCCCGCAATCATACATTTCGCTCCTTGATCACTCACAAATTTGGGTATGCTTCCTACGGTATGTCCTGGATTTTGAAGTACTTCTTTCTCTAATACTTCATTGTTTTCAATTGTAATAAAAGTAAATTCTGGAGCACGACCAAAATGTGCTGAAACAATTCCTGAATCTGAACTAATACAAATTTTCACTTTTAATCAATTTCTTTTCTAATTCTATTTTATAAAGTCTATATTTAAATTTAATGAATAACTATTCAAAAATATACCTATAATATAGATATATCTCTCCATAATAAATATACTTATAGTATTTACCTATTAAGCTTATAAAAATATAAAAATTCTGGTGATTCACCATAGGAAGAAGAAGACATCGAAGATGGGTTACTCAAACACCTAATAATCTTTATTTTTCCAGGGAACCTCCAATTGAAGATTCAATAACACTTACTATCGCTGAATATGAAGCTATGCGACTTAAACATTATATAGGTTTAAATCAGAAAATAGCTGCTGAAAAAATGGGTGTTAGTCAACCTACATTTTCTAGGATTCTTGAAAGTGCTCATCGAAAAAATACGTTAGCCTTGCTTGAGGGGAAAACGATTAATGTGTATGGAGGTAATTTTGATGTTAAACCAAAGTTCGTGGGTTATGAATGTGTAGATTGTAAGCATGAATGGGAAGATGTTAACGCTTCAAAAGATAGAAAAGTTAATTGTGTCAAATGTAATTCTAAAAATGTTTACTTTCTTGTTAGAGAACTAGTTTAAACTTTATTTTGATCCCATAATCTTCTTTTTAAATTTGTATAAATTTCTTTAATAGCCAGGCTCGCTTCTGAATCTGGTGCATATTG
The DNA here is from genome assembly GCA_029856085.1 of Promethearchaeia archaeon. Lineage (GTDB taxonomy): Archaea > Asgardarchaeota > Lokiarchaeia > Sigyniarchaeales > SOKP01 > Loki-b32. The sequence continues at coordinate 3,035 of JAHQWI010000134.1, forward strand.
TACTACAGGTTTGGCAAAAGACATAGCTTTTGGGATTGATAAATCAAAGGGGATTTTTCCTAAAATTTCATAATTTGTATCACTTATGTGTTTATTAAAAGTTTTTTGAAAGGGACTCTGTAAATCTGATTTATTTATTAGAATTCCAAATGGAATATTAAATTGATTAATAACTTCGATTACTCTCAATAAATCATGTAATGCAGAAGGTGTAGGCTCACATATAGTAATAACATAATCTAAATTCGAAAGAGTTGCAATTACGGGACACCCAATTCCCGGAGGACCATCTATAAATATTAAATTACTTTCATTATATTCTTTTAAATTTTTTACATGTTCTTTAGATTCTGAGACTAGTTTTCCGGATGTAGTGCTTCCTAATTGGGTTTTTCCATATATTAACGGAAATCCCATTTTGCTCCTATAAGATATAATTTCACCACTTTTTACAGCAACTATTTTAAAAGCATGCATAGGGCACAAAACTTGACAAGCTCCACACCCCTCACATTTCAAAAAATCAATTTCAGGTATTGAATTCTGACTATCCCAGTGT
>JAHQWI010000135.1 GCA_029856085.1 Promethearchaeia archaeon
CAATAGGAATGGCAATTGGAAATTTAGTTTGTTTCATGCACATTATAGTAAAAATATTTTTTCTTTAAATATGGGAAATCTAATCATTATAATGAATTAAAAAAAAGATAAGATGAGAAGCCATGTCAATTAAAATCAATCTTGGATATGAGGTTAGAGATTTCGAAAAAGGTATATTTGTTGAGAATGTCCCTTTTAGGCAATTTAAGTATAATATGTTGATTTCAGGGAATGATTCAAGAGAAAAAAGTGCTGTATTATCCCATATCCTGAATCAAATCTATGTGAGAGTTCCAGATATAGGTGTGCTTTTAATAAAATTAAGGTCAAATGAGGACACTTATTTATACCATCTTAATAAGGTATATGAATATGGAGAACCTGAATTAGAAATTCCTTACTTTCTCGAACACACTTACAGTGATGTAAATAGGGAACAGCTAATTAATTGTTTGAATGCAATGTTTGGCTTTCATTATGAAATGAAATGGGTAATGAGAATTATAATAAAGCACTACAAATTAGGGAGATTCCCTAACTCACTTGTAGGTTTTTTAGAAGATTTAAAGAATTGTCTTATAGAACATCCATATGATAAAGAGTTCACCGAAAGTAATATAAGGAGTATAGAGAAAGCGATCGAATTTATACAAGAAGACTCCCTTTTGGAAAGAATTCTTTGGATTCCCTCTGATTTACCAGAATGGTTAAAGTTATGGAGTGAAGGTAAGAAAGTATGTATCGATCTCTCCTCATGTGATCCTCAGATCCAGAAATTATTAGTTGTCTTACTATGCCAAATTCTCAAAAATTTTGTCCCAACAAACGAATCAAACATCCCCTCTGGGATTGTAGTGCTTGAAGATGCCGATCATATACTTGAAGAACCTCCTCATGATTATTATAGAAAAACTTACAACTCAAATAGGGATTATTATGGGTGGAAAAGAGAGAAGAATTACTTTCTGACAAAAGAACAAATAGAAGGAGCCTACGAGGATCCGAACTATCTCTTTAACATTCAATTTGAAAGTGTATTTCGTGATTTAATCGTAAATGAGTTTCGATATAGAAATATTTCACTCATTACTGTTTGTGTAGATATGTTTAAAATCTATAAATTTCTTAATTCAAGCTCTAAAATAAAAGTGTTGTTTGACTAGTGAACCAGAGTGAATTAGAAACTATAATTTAAATTTCTCTCTAAAATACTTTTTATTCATTTTATCTTAAAATCTTAATAGAAAAGAACAATCAAAATACTAGTGATTTACATAAGTGTTAAATAGAAATCTATCATTTTGGCTTTCAAAATATAATTCGTGTCCAATGTGTCAAAATAACTTTCTTGAGCCTCATTCAAACTTATTTGAAGGTCAAGAAGACCAAGAATTATAAAAATATTAAGTTATTTTTCATAGTTTTCAATTTTTATAAAATTTGAAACCTCATTTCCCCTAAAGACTAGAAATTTGTTTCTCTTCTCTTCTTTAAAGATTATATATAATGATAACTCAAAATGGTATTCTAATCATATACATTTAAAAACTATCGTACATAATTGTTAAAGTGAAAAACAAAAATCTAATCACAACACATTTAAGTGATAAAAATGAATAAAAAGCAAATTTTGGTTTCTACAATCTTTTTAAATAATTCTCATCATAATTTTTTACATAAAAGCTTATACTTTTCTGACTGATATAATATGAAATCAACTCTAAAAATAAAAACAATTGGTTTAATCACTTTAGGAATCATTTTCTCGCTCTTACCCATAGTATTCAATAGTTTCAATTTCAATCTTGAGGACAGTACAGCTTATAGCCTAGATTTTATTTTAGATACCGAGAATCTAAAAATCTCAAAAGTATCGGGAAAAATTCATATTGATAATAATTGGACTGATGTCAAGAGTGCGGGAATATGTACAGGGAATGGTACTTATTCCGAGCCATACATCATAGAAGATTTGGTAATAGATGGCGGAGGTACGGGAAGTTGCATCTTAATCGAAAATTCCATTGTGTACTTTAGGATTGAAAATTGTACAATCTTCAATTCGGGAGGTTATCCTAATGCGGGAATCCGATTATCCTATGTTAATAATTCCTATTTATTTAATAACACTTGCTCATCTAATTACAGGGGAATTTCTTTTTATTATAGTTATAATAACACCATTTCGGGAAACACCGCAACTAGTAACAAAATTGGGATAAATTTAGATTATTGTTCTAATAACAATATCATCTCGGGAAATACTGTAACACAAACCAATAGTATGGGGATAAGATTATATGATAGTGGTAATACTATTATCTCAGGAAACACCCTAAATTACAATGGGGTTGGGATGTATTTATATGATAGTGATAATAGCATTATCTCAGGAAACACCATCAATAATAGCAACGGGTTCAGCGGGTATGGGATATATTTGTATAGTTGTTATAGTAGCATTATCTTGGGAAATACCGCAACTAATAACAAATATGGGATATATTTACAATATGGTGCATTTACCACTGTTTCGAGAAACATTCTAAGTTTTAATTCAGTTTATGGGATGTATTTATCTTCTTGTAATAGTTACAATATTTCGGGAAACACCGCAAATAACAACAGTGATGGGATAAATTCATATAATTGTCGCAATACCATTATCTCAGGAAATACCGCAATTAATAACATAAATGGGATAGATTTAAGAGATTGCAATTTTAACACCATTTCGGGAAACAACATAAGTTTTAGTACAAGTCACGGGATAGATCTATTAAGTTGTGATAACAACAATATTTCGGGAAACACCATAAATTACAATGAGAATGGGATATATTTATATGGTAGTGATGACAATACCATCTCGGCAAACACTGTAAACCAAAACTATGCTCTGGGGATATATTTATATGGTAGTGATAATAACAATATCTCGGGAAACACTTTAATAGGAAATGATGAATGTATAGTTGAAGAAAATTGCCAAGGAAACAAGTTTAGTGATAATGGTTCCTGTACTTATGGCGTAAGTGAAGATAAAATACTAGGGTATGACCTATTCATTCTACTTGGTATTTTGTCTGTTGTAGTAGTAATTATGACCAAGAAACTAAAGTATCATTAACAATCAAATTTAGTACCACGTTCCTTAAATAATGATGTATACTAAATCGGTCTTGTAAATAATAAGAAAAAGAAGAAAATTAGATTTATTTTATTTTTTCCTTTGTGTTTTTTTCATTTTGTTCAATTATAGCATTGGAATACAACTTGAAGAGAAGCTTGAAGGATTTGGTGAGTTGTCTGAAAAACTCAATCAAATAGATTGGATCCAACAAAATCATCGGGACACCAAAAAAGCCATGATGCTTTATAGGAGTAAAATTAATGAGATTGATAGAGAATTAGAAAAATATTGAATTATTTTTCTTGGTTTTCAATTTTGATAAAATTTGACACTTCATTTCCCCTGACAGAAAAACCAGAGTCAAGATAAAGTGTTAAAGCATGTAATGGTACATTATTACTTGTATGACAATGAATATATCTTAAAGGCCAATGATTTATTTTGGATGCGTCAATAT
>JAHQWI010000133.1 GCA_029856085.1 Promethearchaeia archaeon
GGTTTTAATTGCTACTAGTTTTTGGTTTTTATACCCAAATTTATTTACTGATAAGATTCGAACTATAAACACAAATATATGGTGGTTAATTTTTTCTTTAGGATTAGACTTAATTATTATTTTGGTTTTATTAATCCTTGAAGAATACAATCTTTTTAACACAAAAAGGAGCTTCAAATCCTTGTTTTACTTTTCATATTATTCTCTAACCCTTTTTATTTTACAAAATCTAAATTATTTCCTATTTTTAAAGTTTAAATTAAATAGATATAATATTTGGTATTTTATCATAGCGACAGTAGTATTGTATGGAATTTTTTTGAGACTTATGTATAAAAAACTTGAGGGAAGTTTTTCTTTAAAGGGTCAAATCGGTAAAATAACAACAAAAATCGCAAGAAAACCGAGAAATTCTTAATTTAGATGAGAATACCAATACGGTATCTTTAACTTAAATTGTTTTTTTATTATTTTTTTCTATTTTTATTCATAAATTGCCTATACAAAAAGGTATATATTTTCAATTTCTTTAATAGTGTTATAATCGTTTTATTTATAAAATAAATTAATAGAGGGAGAATTAATGGGTCCTGACAAACATTTAAAGGTTGAGAATGCAGCTGAAAAACTTGGTTTTACTAGCTTTCCATTAACAATTCTATATGGGCAACCTAAATCAATCAAAAACAGAAAATCTGATTTTGATAAGGTTCTTAATTTTTTCGAATTATATGGTCACTCTTCAGGAATTATCACTGATACTGCGAGTATTATATTTCAAATGTTAGACCAACAATACCAACTTATATGTAAAAAGTTGAAGAAAATCAATATTCCTTGTGAAGAACCTTGTTATTTCTATGCATATGGCAGAAAGAAGAGAGTACATAAGTATTATTTTCTTATTCCTACTGAAAAATTATACATTGAACTCAATAATAAAGTGAAAGAACCAGCGAGATTAAATTTGAAAAGGCATGGGTTTCAGTTAAAAATCTATTCTTCAGAAGAAGAGCATAAATATAATATAGCTAATGCTATAAATAATGCATATGAAGGTGGATTTCTCAATCGTATTAATAATTGGGAAAGAATAGAGGAATTTTTTAGTGTAGAGTCTGACGAATGTATTAAAGATTGGAATTTACTTTTAAAACCTTCTTTGACTCCCTTAGCTTAATTTCATTACTTTTTGATTTAAGGCATACTAATGAATTTTTATTATTTGACCGATAGTCACTTATTCAATTCCAGATGATAATATCATCCAAAACTGATGTTTTTCCATTAAATTTAAATTTTTTATCAAGGATCTGTTTAAGAACCTTTAGGATTACATTAGTAGAATTCTGAATAAAATCATCCATTTCTTTTTTTTTAAGATAAACGAATTCTTTGTTTGAAAGTCTCAAGTAATCTTCCTTAGATATTTGATAGAATTTTTTAATAAATTCCAGTTGGCGTTGAACTCCTTCTCTGGGGAGAAAATCAAGGATATCTTCATCATATTCCGCTTCAAGAAAGTCTGTCCAAAATAATGAATCTTTTTTTTCTGTTATAAATATTTTATCTAAATCATACCAATCTCTTTTTACATTCCAAATAAAATTCGGATTCTTTTGAAGCTCTCTTATATGCTTTTCTTTTAACGGTTTCATGATGTAATAATTCCATAGATTATCCGTTATGAGATGGATAAAATATCCAAGAAGGAAAGATCGATCAACTTGAGAGGATATTATCTCGGAATCCTTTAAATATTTAGAATAAAATTTAACATCACTCAGAATGAATTTATCTGTTTGCATCCCAAGGAAATCACTCACCCCACCAATAGTAAAATGAGATATGTCTTTTGGAGGGGTAAAGGCTGACCAATCTTTATTCGGGAGACCACAATCAGGGGCGATATTTCCGATTGCAAAAAATTTCCGGTTTAAATTCGCATACTTTATTGAAATATTCTCAGCAATGCGAAAGTGAGATCCCCATGTTGCCATATCTCTCTCTAATTTAATTATTTATAAAAATATTTACAAAGATCAGAAAAAACATATTTGTTAATATTCTCAAGAGGAAGTCGACGATTTTGTAGATCTTTGTTGTATTAATGAATTTGTAATTTTTTAACTAATTTTTCTTTATTTCTTTTAGGTAAATTTATAAGTAATTTGCTATTTAGTCAACTAATTGACCGATATGTTCGGTTAAACATATTGATGCTGTGTCAAAATATCAAATTTAAAAAAAGGAATAAAAAATGTCAATAAAAAAAACACCATTAAAACAATTATTAAGTGAACATAAAACAGCAATTATTCTCGCACTTGTAATTATTGCTGGTGGATCAGTTGGAACATATTTTGTTATTGATTATATGAATGCCAAAAATCCAAATCAGATAACTTTAGCAACTACAACCTCTACATATGATTCGGGTTTACTAGATTATTTATTACCAAAGTTTACACAAGAGACAGGCATCAAAATTAGAGTTTTGTCAGTTGGTACTGGCCAAGCAATAGCTTATGGTCAAAGTGGTGATGCGGATGTTATTCTTGTTCATTCGAGATCAAGAGAAGATGCATTCGTAAATTATAGTGGGGGTCAAGTACCTTATGGAGTTCATCGAGCATGTGTAATGTATAACGACTTTCTCATAGTTGGACATTCGTCGAATCCAGCATATTTACAACCTAATGATAATATAACAACAGTAATGACAAAATTGAAATTAGGGATGACAATAGGACATAATACCACATTTTACACCCGGGGCGATAACTCAGGAACCTATTCCAAAGAATTAAGTTTATGGGGGCAAATTGGTTGGGATCCATCCTCCGCTGGTACTGACTATTACAAAGATGTTGGGGCTGGTATGGGAGACACTTTACTTATTACTTATAATGATGCCAACAATAGAGGATATACTTTAGTAGATAGGGGAACGTGGCTCTCTTTTAATGATACTTACACTTCTATGAGTATCTTGGCTGAATCTGTTGAAGAAGAAGACTTTTTGCTTAATCCTTACGGTGTCATACCTGTTAATCCCGTGTTACATCCTCATGTTAAATATATAGCTGTTTGTCGGTTTGTAGGCTTTATTACATCACCTTATGGTCAAGCACTGATTAATTCATACAAAAAGAATAATGTGGTTTTATTTCATTCTTGCTTTGGAACATGCAATGAAACTCACAGTTGTACAACTACAGATGATGAAATTGCAATTTGGACACCCTATCATAGCGAATTTGCAGATCTTTCAATATAAATTCTTGGTAGATACACTTTAAATTTATTATTATTTTTTTTTTAATTTGTTAAAATAAATAAGAAGAATTAGATTTCAATTAATATGGCAAATGAGATAATTGAGGGAATATTAGAAGCACTACGTTTGATGGTTACTTTTGATCCCGAATTATGGGGGATTATAGAGGTATCATTTCGAGTTTCACTAACATCAACATTTCTTGCCGCTTTACTTGCATTACCAATTGGGTCATTTATCGGATTACATGAGTTTCGCGGTAAAAGAACGCTAACTAATTTAATTAATACATTCATGGGATTTCCTCCTGTAGTAATGGGATTAATTATATTTTTATTGTTATCCAGAAGTGGTCCTTTTGGTTCTTTAGGTTTACTTTACTCTACAAGCGCTATGATTGTTGCTCAATTCTTCTTGGCAGTTCCAATCATAACCGGTACTGCAAAAGCAGCGATTGAAAGTGTAGATCCTACATTAAAAGAGACTATACTTTCATTAGGTGCTAACGAACGTCAATTGTGGTGGGAATTAATTAAAGATTCAAAAAAATCTATAATAGCAGGATTTCTAGTAGCATTCGGTCAAGCTATATCTGAAGTAGGTGCTGTAATGATTGTTGGTGGAAATATCCGTTGGGAAACTCGAACCTTTACAACTTCTATCGTACTCCAAACGCGAATGGGTGAATTTGGAATGGCAATCGCTTTGGGTATTATTCTCATTTTAATAGCTTTCATTGTGAATTATGGTTTAACTCGTATACAAAGTAGAGGTGGTTAAAATGAAATTGCTTGAGGTTCAAGATCTTCACAAGGAATATTATAAAGATGATAAAACATCTATTAAAGTGCTTTCTAATATCAATTTTTCAGTCAAAAAAGGAGAAATCTTTGTTATAATAGGTCCAAATGGGAGTGGAAAAACTACCTTATTGAGAATTTTAGGCTTACTTGAATTCCCGACACGAGCGAAAATCCAATATAGAGGAAAAGATATATCAAAAATCTCAAGAAAAGAAGTAGTTAATTATCGAAGAAATCTCTCATTTGTTAGACAAAAACCTGTAGTCCGAAATACTTCAGTATTTAATAATATAGCATACGGGTTAAAAGTTCGCGGGATGAGATATAGAGATTATGTTGAAAATGTGAATAATATTATAGATTTTATTGGATTAAAAGGAATGGAGAATAAAAATGCCAGAACTTTGTCAGGTGGGGAAATGCAGAGAGTAGCAATTGCGATGAATTTTGTTATTGAACCTGAGATTTATTTATTGGATGAAGTTTCAGCTAATTTAGATCCTATGAACATCAAATTATTAGAAGAATTCATTATGAAAATAAAGCAAGATAAAGAGAAGACAATTATTATGAGCACACATGATCCTATAGAAGCGATTAAATATGCTGATCGGATAGCAGTGCTTAATAATGGACAATTTACACAAATAGGGACACCTAATGAAATCTTTACAGCCCCTAAAGATGAATTCACGGCCCTCTTTGTTGGGTATGAGAATATCTTATCGGGTATTGCCGAAATAGACGAAAAAACGGGTTTAAACCAAATAAAAATTAATGAATTAATTGTTACTGCCTCAAGTCAAATAGAAGGTAGGGTTAAAGTTTGTATCCGTCCAGAAAGTATTGGTATCGTTAAAGACCCTCCAAAAAATACAAGTTATAGGAATACATTTAAAGGTCAAATAGAAAATATTCGTGATCTTGGAAATATTTGCCACGTAATTGTTAGGTGTGGATCAGAAAAGTTTCTAACAACAATAACTGAACTTTCAAAGAAGAAACTAGAATTAAAAATAGGATCTGATGTATTTATCAATTTCAAAGCAACAGATGTCAAAATTCTGTAAAGTTTTCAATGGTTTTATAGCCTTAATTTGGTAAAACACCAAATTTGCTATTTTAAATCAACTAAATTCCTAAATAAACTTTTCTTATTCGAGGTTCTCTTTCCAATTGTTCTTTTGTTCCTCGTATTCTAATTCTTCCTTCTTCAAGTACATGAATAGTATCTGCAACTTCCATTGCTAAAGGTACATCCTGTTCGACTAATAAAGTGGTTGTTCCTTCTTGCCTTATTTTTTTTATTGCACCAAATATCTTTTTCTTTACACTTGGAGCTAAACCTACTGAAGGTTCATCCAACAAGAGTAGTTTTGGATTTGACATTAATGCACGAGCTATTGCAAGCATTTGTTGTTCACCACCACTTAACGTTCCTGCTCGTTGTTTTCTTCTCTCTTTTAATAGAGGAAATATTTCATAAACAAAATCTATCAATTTCTTATATTTTTGCTTATCTTTTAATAAATATGCCCCCATTCTGATGTTATCCGCAACATTCAAATCGTAAAATAATCTACGACGGTCTGGACTCTGAGATATTCCTTTTTTAGCTATTTTATGAGCTTTTAAGCCATCTATTCTTTCACCAAGGAATTCTATTTTTCCTTTATCAGGTTTTTCTAAACCAGATATTAATCTAAGGACTGTTGATTTTCCAACTCCGTTTGGACCAATAATGGCATTTAGAGATTTTTTTTCGATTTTTAAATTGAGTTCTTCAAGTACTTTTGCCTTCCCATAATCATGATATATTTTTTTTAATTCAAGCATATAATTTACCTATACCTTCTCTGGAAGTTTCAGCGTCATTCTTTTTTCTCTTGAAATACTAAAGAGAAACTATACTTCACTCTTTATCATAGAAAAAATTTGATCACATGTTAAATTTTTCAAACAACTTTTTTTAAAAAGAAGTAGTTAAACTTATAAATTTTTAAGAATTTTCGATGTGTAAGGAGAAACATATCGCATCTCATCAAAATGATTGATATTTCTGAAAAAAATACAATTCTAAGGATTGCAACGGCATCTGGAAGAATTAAACTTAAAAAGGAGACCATTGAAAGAATTAAAAATAGTCAAGTTAAGAAAGGAGACGTTATTACTATAGCAAAAATAGCGGCTATCAATTCTGTTAAAAAAGTGCCCGATTTGATTCCTTTATGCCATCCAATCCCTATTACCAATGTTGATCTAAATTTTGAAATTGAAAACGACACGACTATAAAGGTTTCATGTAAAGTTAAAAGTGTTGCCAAAACGGGTGTTGAAATGGAAGCACTTACCGGCGTTAACATTGCTCTCTTAAATATTTGGGATGTGGTAAAGATGTATGAGAAGGATGAAAAAGGCCAGTATCCCTCAACATTAATTTATGATATTAAAGTTGAAGAAAAAATCAAAAAATAAAGTTACCATAGATGATAGACAACTATAATAGAAAAATCAAGCATATAAGGTTTTCAATTACTTCAAAGTGCCAATATTCGTGTTTATACTGTGATAGGGAGGGTTATAGTAGAACAAATGAGCTTACTGTAGAAGAAATTACAAAATTATGTAAAATATTAGCTGAAATTCTAAATGTCACAAGAATTAAATTTACAGGTGGCGAACCAATATGTCGGGAAGAAATAACCCAAATAATACAAAATGTTTCTGATTTGCAGCTTTATAAAGATATTTCAATGACTACTAATGGATTATTACTTCTTGAAAAGGCAGAAGAATTGAATAAAGCGGGTTTAAATCGGATTAATGTCTCGTTAGCTTCACTTCAGCCCGAAGTATATAAAAAAATTTATGGTTCAGATAGCCTAAAAACAGTCTTGAAAGGTTTGCAAAAAGCAAAAGAAGTTGGATTTAATCCAATCAAATTAAATTTTGTTTTAATGAAAGGAATTAATGATAATGAATTAGAAGATTTGATTAATTTTTGCGCAAAAAATGGTTTCATTTTGCAATTAATTGAATTACATAAAGTTTCTGATGCAGTGGGGAGAAAAGGGGATTTTTATGAAAAGTATCATCTGGATGTCAAACCTATTATAGAAGAGCTTGAATCTAGAGCAGACAAAATAATAGTAAGAGGTTCTATGCAAAATCGAAAAGTTTTCACTTTACCTAATTCCGCTGTTATCGAAACAATCACTCCTAGTCATGAATTTTGTATGGGATGCACTAAATTACGTGTAGGGTGTGATGGAAATTTATTTGGGTGCTTATTTCGATCTGATCTTGGAAAAAATATTAAAGAAGCTCTCCGTAATCATCATTCGTTATCAAAATATGAGCATATTGTTAAACAAGTCGTAGATTCGAGGGAGCCCTATTATTGAGAATTAATAAAATTGATTAAGATAAATGATTGTTGAAGTTCTATATTTTGCTGAATTTAAGGATATTACAGGCAAAGAAAAAGAAAAATTTGAATTATCTGACAATCATTTGAGCGATCTAATTAGTCTATTATTTAAAAAATATGGAGATAATCTTCGGAATTTAATTTGGGATGGAAAGCTGCAGAAAATACATAATTTAATTTCGGTAATTATAAATAATCAACCTATTCATGAAAAAGATCCATCAATAATTAACTTAAGTGACGGTTCCACTATTGCTTTTTTAATGCCTGTTTCTGGAGGTTAATACTAAATGAGTGGTCTTGAAAACGCTAAAAAAATAGAGTCAGGGATTTATTCTAAGGGAAAGATTGATCTTGGGAGCATAATTAAATCAATAAAACAAAATTCTAATATTATAGAAGCAGGATCAATTCACACCTTTACTGGTATTGTTAGGAGCACCTCCAAAAATGGAAAACCTGTCGTGAGTATGAAAATTGATGCTTATGATGAATTAGCAAATGAAAGTATTAAGAAGATTTGCGAAAAATTAAAACAAAGAGAAGGAATTATTGACGTTAAGATTGTTCATTTAAAAGGAGAATTTGAGCTTACTGAAAGTTTGGTGTATGTTGTTGTAGCATCAGCACATAGAAAAGAGGGTTTTAAAACTATTTCTGATGCTGTTGAAATGTATAAAGAAGAAATAGCAGTATGGAAAAGAGAGGATTTTAGCAATGGATCATCCGAATGGATTCATTAGATTTAGTTTAAATTAATTTAAGTTTGATTTCCGTATGAAATTTTTAAAAACAATTAAAGTTGAAGAATTTAAAGAAATACTTAACTCAATTTCAAGCTTAGAAACTGAAGAAGAACTAATAAATATTGAAGATTGTTTTAATCGAATAGTTTCCAGAGATATAAATAGCACTATAAATGTTCCACACTTTCGGAAGTCCAGGATGGATGGATATGCTGTAATAGCGGAAGACACATTTGGTGCTGAAGAAGATAATTTAATCGAACTTGAATTAATAGAAACTATTCAAGCAGGTGATATTCCTCAAAAGAGATTAAATAAAAAACAGTGTTCTTATGTAGCAACCGGAGCTGCTTTACCCGATAACTCAAATGGAGTGGTGATGGTTGAATTCACGGATGTTCAGGAGAAAGTTGTTTTAATTTCCAAGGCAGTAACTCCTGGAACCTATGCAATTGAGATTGGTCATGATATAAAAAAAGGAGAAATTATAGTAAAAAAAGGAGCCCTACTTGATTTAGCTACTATAGGAATTCTTGCATCATGTGGAATTAAAGAAACTTGGGTATACAAAAAGCCAAAAGTTTCACTTCTAAGTACAGGTAATGAACTTGTTAACCAAGAAGTACAAAATTTAGAAATTGGCAAAATTTATGATGTAAATTCAGTAGTATTGAAAAAGGCAATTGAAAACACAGGAGTTCTAGTTAATTTTCTTGGTATTATAAAGGATAACTATGAAGATTTGAAAACCGCAATAGATAATGCTTTGGAAAAGAGTGATATAGTAATTTTATCTGGAGGTACATCTAAAGGGGAAGGTGATTTAGGTCCAAAAGTTTTAGACGAGTATGAAGATATAGAAATTTTAGTACACGGCGTAAAGATTAAGCCCGGGAAACCAATAATTTTTACGAAAATAAAAAATAAAATAATATTTATTTTACCAGGTTATCCAACTTCAGCATTAAGTTGTTTTTATGTTTTTATTGATACTTTTTTAAGAAAAATATCAGGATATCCTTTAAGAGATAAATTTTCTAAAGTAATGGCAGTTGGCGAAAGAATCTATAGTACAGTTGGTCGTCATGAGTTCAAAGCAGTTAAAATAAAAGAAGTTGATGGGGTTAAGCAGATCTATCCTATCAAAACAGGTTCAGAAGCAATAAGTACAATGTTTTTTGCTGATGGGTATATAGAAATTGAAGAATTAGAATCAATTATCGAAAAAGGAGAGAAAAGAAAAGTTTATTTCTTCTAATAAACATGTAATTTAAGAGTGATTAAATAAAATGAAAGATAAATTGAAGGTTCATGAAGAACATAAACATAAAGCACCTAAAAGAACCAATTTAGCTCTTATCGTAGTAAGTACAAGTAGGTTTGATGAGATAATATCTGAGAAAAAAAGTTCAGATAAAACAATTCCTAAAGTGAAGCTATTGCTAAAAAAAGATCCATCAATTTCATTAGTTTATACAGAAATTATACCAGATTCAGAAGAACATATTAATAATATTTTAATAAAACTTATGAAAGATGACATAGTGGATTCTATGATATTTAGTGGTGGTACTGGATTATCACCAAAAGACATAACATATGAAACTTTAGAACCGCGTTTAGAAAAAAAATTCGATGGTTTTGGAGAACTCTTTAGATATCTCTCTTTCAATGAAATTGGTTCTTCAGCTATGTTATCAAGAGCAACCGCAGGCATTCTTAGGAGTAGAAAGAAAAATAAAGCTCTTTTTTTACTACCTGGTTCCCCAAATGCTGTGATTTTAGCTTTAAAAAATATTATAATCCCAGAATTAGGGCATATTCAATATTTAATCAATAAGGAAGAGTGAGGAGCTTTTGGAAAAACTTCGAAAAATTGGATTTTCAAGGTTAACTCCTTTAGAAGATGCTTTAGAAAAACTGTTTTCAAGAATCAAATTAAACCCAATGGAAGAAATTGAGGTTAATGAATCATTAAATCGTATTTTAGCTATTGATATTGTGAGTGAAATGGATATTCCTCCTTTCGATCGATCAGCCATGGATGGATATGCGATTAAAGCCGAAGATTCATTTAAGGCTTCTCCTAGAAACCCAAAAATGATTAGACTTATTGGAACAATTGAAATTGGGGAATCTTCTACTTTTAAGCTAAATAAAGATGAAGGAATTAGAATTTCCACTGGGGCACCTATACCAGAAGGCGCTGACGCAGTTGTTAAAATTGAAGACACAGAAATTGAAAATGACATAATAAATATTTATATTTCACTCCCTCCTGGAAAGAATGTTTCAAAGAGAGGAGAAGATATTAAGAAAGGAACTCATGTTTTAAGTAAAGGTACAGAATTAAAAGCTGAACATATTGCTCTTTTAACTTCTTTAGGTTTTAATAAAATCAAAGTGAGAACTAAGCCAAAAACAAGTGTTTTTTCTTCTGGGGATGAATTGTTGGAACCAGGTACTCCACTTCAGCCCGGGAAAATCTACAATTCAAACACTCCAATGATATCTACACTGGTAGAAATGTATGGTGGAATAGTCATTAGAGGGGAAACTATAAAAGACAATAAAATTGCTATTAAAAATAAATTATTTGAAGCTGCGGGAGATTCTCAAATTATAATCTTCACTGGAGGTACTTCAGTTGGAACTAAAGATTACCTACCTGAAATTGTCAATGAAGCAGGCACGATTTTAACACATGGAATTGCTCAAAGACCTGGAGCTCCAGTTTTAATTGGATTTTTAAATGATACTTTAATTTTTTGCCTGCCTGGTACACCCGTTGCGGCATATGTTTCTTTTTTAAAGATTTCAGGGCTTGCACTTAGAAAAATGTTAGGATGCTCAGTTCTTGATCCAAGAACTGAAATGATAGCAGAGATTAATAAGGATGTTCCTGTTTCTGGTCTTGGATATCTTCATTATTTAAGGGTAATCATTGAAAAATCTGGAGAAAAACTTGTTGCTATTCCAGTAAAGTTGAAGGGTTCTGGAGTTATTAGTTCACTTACGGAATCTGATGGTATTGTCGAAATCCCCCCATATCAAGAAGGATTAAAAAAAGGGGAAAAAGTCATAGTGAAGCTTTTTCCAAAGTAAATGAAAATTTAAATTTCCAACAAACCATCCCAGGCTATTCGTTCCTTATCAAAAAGTGATTTCCCCACTTTACATTCTTCACCAAAAATCATTGTTGTTCGCGTTTTAGCATCATATGTTGGCCAATCTGGAATATTTCCGTGATTTGGATTACCTGTTTTCGCAAAACTAATCCAAGCATCCATCATCTTCTCAGATAACTCTCCAGGTGCACCCTTTACAAATAATTTTAATGTCGGAGAACTCAATGTCCCAAAAACAAATGGTATCTCGAGTGAATGACATGCCCCTAAAAGTCCATCTAATCCAGGTGAAGGCCAATTAAACATATAATTGTAAATGTTAGGCTGATGAGGTTTTTGAGCCTCAAGTAGACGTATCATTGGGATGCGGAATACAAAATCTGTAATAATAGCTATGAGAACTTCAAGCGTTTCTGTGGAATATTTTCCTTCTCTTACTTCTTTATATGTTTTTATTATTTCTTCACTTTTTTTTGTTTCTATCCCGTATATACCAAAAAAACCAACTATTAATTTTTCAGCATCACTTCCAAGCATCGATTTAAAAGGTTCCATAGCCGTATATAATTTAAATTCATCAAGATTGGTGCCAATCATGAAATCAATATTAGCACACTCTCCATTTAGAAAGGCTTTTAATGGATGTTTTGGGAACTCATCTCCAATGATTAAAGGTCTTAAGGCCATGACATCAGTGGGGACTGAAGCAACAACTTGATTTTGTGCATCAATGATTTTTTCTGGTGGAACTTCTCGTAATGAATCGATATCACCTTCTTTAACGCGGAGTTTTCGTAATATCTTCTTAGACGTTTTATCGCTAACTCTAGTATCAATATAAGGAGCACTCTGAGCAATAACTCTACGAAAAAGACCCTTTGCTTTTGACATGGTACATAAAGCGAGTACGGAATATCCTCCCGCAGATTCTCCAAAAATAGTAACATTCGAAGGATCACCACCAAAAGATGCGATATTATCATTTACCCATTTTAGAGCCATCAATTGATCCTGAGACCCTACATTCGGTGGTATATCCTTAGTATACAAGAATCCAAAAGATCCGAGTCTATAATTTATCGTGACGACTACAATATCACCTCGGAGAGCCAAAGCTGAGCCATCATACATTGGATCTGTCCCACCTCCTATCATGAAAGCCCCTCCATGAATCCAAAACATTACTGGACGTTTGCCACCGTCCGTTGTCGGAGTCCAGATGTTTAGTGATAAGCAATCTTCACTCTCTGGTTCAAGCTTACCGAGATATTCTTCAAGCTCAGAATGTCCTTGAAATGAACAAGGTCCATATTCAGTGGTATTAAGCACCCCCTCCCATGATTGTTTGCTAACAGGTGGAGAAAAGCGTAATTTCCCAATAGGGGGTTCTGCAAATGGGATTCCCTTAAATATTTCCAAGCCTTCTTCTTTATACCCTTGGATTTTTCCGGTTTTCGTTTTAATAATATTTGATTTTTCCATAAATAGTATTTTTGTTTCAAGGTTTAAAAACCTTTAATCTGGTCGATACAGTAAAATAAATTCAAATTAGGAGTAAAAAAAAAAGAATTGTTAATCATTCCTCTCTTTATGTTTTATTATCAAGCCTCTTCATAATATTCTTATAAGAAAATATTTAAGTTTGGTCTTATAATTAAGGATTACTGAAAATTAATATAAATCTCTTACATATTAAGAGAAAGTTTTCTTAATATTAGATAACCCTAACGTTTAAATAAGCAAAATAATAGGTCTATCATGATAATTTATAAAAAATAAAGTTAAGAGATAATTTTTTTGTCGTTTGTAGATCTAATGGTTCCAATTTTTCTGGCATTTCGAGAAGGAATAGAAGCAGTATTAGTAATAGTTATAATACTCTTATATTTAAAAAATACTGATCAGCGATTTTATTATAAGTATGTCTATATCGGAAGTGCTTTAGCTATCCTCTCAAGTATTATTTTTGCGATTGTATTTTCAGCTTTATTTGGAGGATTTTCTGGTCCAGCGGAACAAATCTTTGAAGGTGTTGCTTTCATTACTTCGGGAATTTTTGTAGTGACTTTAGTGTTGTGGATGAGTAAGGAGGGACCTAAAATGAAGAAACATTTAGAAGAAAAGGTTGAGTTTTCAATTGAGTCTGGAAGAGTTTTTTCATTAGTAATTCTTACATACATAATTATCATTCGTGAAGGAATCGAATTAATTCTTTTACTCACAGGAGCAACTTCTGTTGGCTCTCTGAATCAGGTAGATGTCATACTAGGTTCTTTAACTGGTCTTGGTATTTCAGTCGGTTTAGGATTATTAATTTACTATGGAGTTAAAAGCATAAATTTAACGAAGTTCTTCAAAGTAACCAATGTTATTCTTATTTTGTTTGTTGCTGGCTTAATTACATATGGAATTCATGAATTAATAGAGGCTGGAGTAGTAAATCCTATCATCCAAGAAGTTTGGAATATTAAACATATATTACCTGAAAAATTTCCTGATGGTAATCCATTAACCCCAGAATGGCTTGAAATTGTTGGGTCGCTGTTAAAAGCATTATTTGGCTATAATGCGAATCCTTCTTTGTTAGAAATAATAATATATCCAAGTATACTAATTTCAGTTGGTATAATTTCATTGAAATTGTGGAAACGAACAACTTCTATTGTAGTAATGGAGTTAAAAGAAGAAAAACAAGCCAAACTTTCTCTAGATTAATTTTTTTACTTCTCTTTATAGTGAATTATCTTATAAACTAAAATTATTTTAGAAATGTTTAATTTTAACATATATGGTTGATACGACCAGAATAGTAACAGAAATAAAAGAGAAATTTAAAATCATAGGTAGAACAGAAGAACTAAAACAAATTGTATTAGCTCATTCAGTAGGCAAGAATATATTATTAGAAGGGAACGTAGGAGTAGGTAAAACTACATTAGCTAGAGCGATTGCTAAATATTATGGCACTAATGATTCAAATTTTTATAGAGTTGACTGTAGTGAGGAATTATTACCTCACAACCTCGTTGGTTATTTTGATCCTCCTCTTGTCATTGCGAAAGGGTATAATGAAGATTCTTATAAAAACGGTCCGTTAGCTTTGGCTATGTTAAATGGAGGGTGTTTATTTATAAACGAAATAAATAGGATGCCAGAGAACACCCAAAACTCGTTGCTCACGGCCCTAGATGAAGGTATATTAGAAATTCCTAAATTAAAAACAATAGAAGCTCATAAAGATTTTTTTGTAGTCGCAACTCAAAATCCAGCTGCTCATGTTGGAGTTACTGTCTTAGGAGAGGCATTAAAGGATAGATTTATATGGATAAATCTTGATTATCAACAACCAGAAGAAGAAATTCTTATTATCAAACAAGAAGCTGATTTAGATCACACAGTAGCGTTGAGTGCTGAAAAAATAGCAACTCTATCTCAAAATATTATTCAAGCGACTAGAAACAGTACATCAATTCGTAGAGGAAGTTCTATAAGAGGTGCGATAGACATGGCTACGTTGATAAATCAATATGAAAATACTAGCAGTACAAATAATTGGGTTGAAGCAGCAGTAATGTCTTTACATAATAAAATTGAACTAGAAGATGGGCTAACTCAATCTAAAAAAGAAATTATTACTAACATTGTATTAGCTGTTTTAAACAAATCGGATTTTCAATAATCGATGATTTCTCTGAGGAGGATTCCGACGAGATTGAGAAGAGACTGCATGTTAGACTTACTGAAAGTCGACCGGATAAAGAAATTTTAGAGTATGAAATAATTCGGAAAAAAAGAAAGAAACCGGATTATTATAAACACCTCTCCAACACTCTTGATTATCAAACCATCAAGAATATGACCTACCTAGCAATACAACACAAGAATCTTGAAGCAATAATGGGTTTACTTAAAGCAAATGTGTATGCTGCGACAGATATTCTTGACACAGAAGAAGGTGTAGAGTTTTTCTCGGAAAAAGCCAGAGAAGCTGGAGATTTCATGCCAGAAATTTACTTTTTCATTAGGCGTCCTATTTCAGGAAAATATAAATCAATTTTTAGACGTTTAGCTCGTCAAAGTATTTTAAAATTATCATTAAAAATAACTAGTAAAGGAATAAGGGGTCAATACAAGAAAGCTGTTCCTTTTTACAAGATTGGAATGCCTGAATTCAGTTTAGATGAGACAATCCAACATAATCCATTGAAAATTTATGAAAAAAGTTTGAGTTATAAAGATATATATGGAGTAGTAAGAAAGCGTCAAAAACGAAAAGTTGTGCTAATTTTAGATACAAGTGGAAGCATGTATGGTCGTCTATTATTGAATGCTGCCCTTACAAGCTCCGTTTTAGCTTACAATCTAGAAAAAGAGGATTATGCTATAGTATTATTCAATTCAACTGCAATGATCCTAAAAAGTATTAATCAAAAAAATCCAGTTATTAAGATTATTGATGAAATATTAGATTCAGAAGCAGTAGGTTTTACAAACATTCAAATAGGCTTAGAAAAAGGATTAAAAGAACTGAATAAAACTAGAGAAAATAGGAAAAGTCGTTTTGGAATTCTTATATCTGATGGGAATTTTAATAGAGGTGGAGATCCAGTTGAAATTGCTAAGAAATATCCAAAACTACATGTTATAGGAATGCCAGCGGAAAATGATGCGACTCAAGGTATTAAAACATGTCAGGAAATAGCAAAAGCGGGTAGAGGAAAATTCTATGCTGTGAATGATTATAAAGAAATCCCTAGAGCCTTAATAGAATTATTATCTCAAACTTAGAATACAGAATTTACGGTTGTATTTAATTCCAATTTTTCATTTTAAATCAGCAATCTTCAAAAAGAAGAGGTTTTACCATTAAAGTTTTCTAATTAATCTTAAGGCTTTCTTTTTAGTTCGAACTTAGCGAAAAGTTTCCGATGTTAAACTATATATGTTATTTTATCCAAATTAAATTAGATAAAAAAATTTAAAATTGAGGTTAAAAAATGTCAAAAAATAAAGAGTTGGAAGCAACTCTAGCAGACTATTTTTCAAATCCAAAAAAATATAAATTTGGATTGAAAGACCTATAATTAAATATCTATTTTTTCTTTTTTATTTTATTACTTATTTGCACTTAACTCATGTTTTGTTATTTTAAATAATATTGAAATTCTTCAAAATGAAGTATTATTCAATGTTTTAAGTTTCTTAAAAAGGATGAGAGAAGGGGTCACTAAAAGTAAAAATTTTTCATTAGAGTTTTGTTATATAATTTATTACAGCCGAAGAAATAGAATAAGATGAATTATACATGGGAAATGATATTCGATTTGGAGTAATGACAGTACAGAATCTTCCTTGGGAAAAGGAAGTTGAACGTTGGAAACTTATAGAAAGTCTAGGATTTGATAGTGTCTGGTTAGCAGACCATTTTACTGATCCCGTATTCCATACTGGCCATTGGTTTGAGTCATGGACGCTTCTTGCTTCATTAGCCGTAGTTACTGAAAGAATTAGGATAGGGACTTTAGTTTCTTCCATGCCATTACGTAGACCTGCAGTGTTAGCAAGACAAGCACTTACAATTGATCATATATCAAATGGAAGATTAGAATTAGGGTTGGGCACAGGTGGAAGTAGAGATCCTGTTCATAATATGTTAGGAATTGAAGATTGGGTTGGATCAGAAAGAGTTGAACGATTTAAAGATCAAATAGAGGTAATTGACAGACTCTTACGTCACGATGTATCTAGTTATAATGGGAAGTTTTATAAATTAAATGAAGCAACAATGAATCCACAGACAATTCAGAAACCCCGACCACCTTTAGTAATCGCAGCAATGGGGAAATCTATGCTGAAAATTGCAGCAAAGTATGCTGATACCTGGAATTCTTTTGGATCCGAAGACTGGCGTACTCCTGCAGAAAAGATTCTTGAAAACACTAAAAAGCGAGTAGAACTTATGGAAAAATATTGTGATGAAATTGGAAGAAATCCGGAAACGTTGCGACGTTCTTTATTATTCTATAGCCGACATGGAAGAACAATCCTTGATTCCGAAGAAACTTTTCGGAATGTAATAAATCAATATAAAGAGATAGGGATTAATGAATTTATTCTTTATTTCCCTTTCTTCGATTCAAAACAAATTGACAATATCAAAATAATAGCTAAGGATGTAATCCCTGATTTACGGTAAGGAGGAAAATTGAAAAAAAAGGTGTTTAAAATGTTTCATAATATACCTGAGAAAGTAAGAAAGCGAATGGAATATTTAGAAAAGATTGATTCAAAGGATCGAAATGATGGGACCTCCCGATTAAAGAGATTACGTCAAATACCTCCCGAAACGGGTAAATTTATTTCATTATTAGCAGCTTCTGCTCCTAAAGGTAAATTTATTGAAATTGGTACTAGTGCAGGTTATTCAACTCTGTGGATTGCTCTTGCATGCAAATTACTCGGAACTAAAATAACTACCTTTGAAATATTAAAAGAAAAGATTAATTTAGCAAAGGAAACTTTTAGAGAAACAGATATGGAAAAGTACATTGAATTAATTGAAGGCGACGCGAGAAATTATTTAAAAGATTTAAAAAGTATAGCTTTTTGTTTTTTAGATGCTGAAAAAGAAGTATATGAAGGATGCTATGACTTAGTGATTCCAAATATGGTTAAGGGAGGTATATTGATTGCCGACAATGCAATTAATCATTATGAAACTTTAAAACCTATGTTGGATAAAGCATTAGCTGATCAGCGTGTAGATGCCCTTATAGTACCAATAGGGAAAGGAGAATTAGTATGTAGAAAGTTATAATATCACAATTTTTAGAAAACAATATTTAAAATGAAATATTTGAAGTATTATGAATCTGTGGAAAGATATACCTCCTGGAGATAACCCCCCACTTGTTTTAAACGCAGTAATTGAAGTTATTAGCGGTTCAAGAGACAAATATGAGTATAAACCGGAGTGGGAAGCTTTTGTTCTAGATCGAATTATTCCTTCTTCTGTTATATTTCCCGTAGAGTATGGATTTGTCCCTCAAACATGGTCAGATGATAATGATCCTCTTGATATAATGGTATTAAGTTATGAACCACTCGAAGTTGGGTGTATTGTAAAAGTTCGAGTAATTGGAGCCTTGATTATTCAAGACGAACATGGAGATGACCCAAAAATTCTCTCTGTCTTAGTTAATGATGCAAGATTTAATGGATATAATGATATTCAAGATGTGCATGAACATAAATTGAAAGAAATTCAAGAATTCTATGAAACGTATAAAAGATTGGAGCCACATAAATGGGTTAAATTTAAAGAATGGAAAAATGGGAAAGATGCAAAAGTAGTTGTAGATTACTCAATTAACCTATTTAAAAACAGAGAGCAATTATAAAAATATAGTAATATTATATTTAAATCCTACAAATAATTTTATATATTGAGTTGGTTAAATAATACCAATTTCTGAATTATGGTTCAATTTCTAAAACATATAAATAATGGTTTTATTTCTATTGAGTTATAGAAGTAAAAATAATTTTAAATAAGAGTGTAAATTAATTTTACAAATATATAAGATTTGCCAATACTTGGTAAGTGTTGAAGAGAATAATGGAAGACATACAACCTCGGTATATCTTTAAAATTTGTTTAATTGGTAGCGGTGGTGTTGGAAAGACTTGCATTGCTCGAAGACTATGTTTTAATTCTTTTAATGCAAAGACCCAATTAACTGTTGGAATAGATTTTTATACGTATGACATCCCTGTTGTAGTTAAAGGTGATGAAGTTTATACTCGACTTTCAATCTGGGATTTTGGGGGGCAAGAACAATTTAAAACATTATTTAGTTATTATGTCAACGGGGCGAATGGAATATTTCTAGTTTTTGATTTATTAAATATGGAGTCTCTAATCAAATTGGATTGGTGGTATGATAATTTAACAAAGTTTAACGTCCACGATCGACCTAAAACTTTGGTTGGAACAAAACATGATTTAGTGCAAGGAATTGATAAAAAATATAAAGTTGATAAGTTTATTATTGAACAATTCCTACAGGACCACAATGAAAAAGATTTCGTAAAAACCTCCTCAAAGGAAAATAGGAATATCATCTATTGTTTTAAAGAAATGACCAAAAAAATAATGCAATCTCATAATTTAGATTATGATAAATTTCCTTAATATTTAATTGACTATTAAAAATTTTATGTTGGTTCTTTGATATATACATCAACCTAACATTAGATTTCTAAATTCTCTAAACATTCCTCTCTTAATTTTTAATATAAAAGAAAAAAAATGAAAGATTAAAAAATTAGATATAGGGAAATTCTTTAATTTGCTGTTTTGGCAATTTCTCTGCCGAATTCTACGCATTTTTCAATACTTTCATCATCAGGGTTCCACAAAGCGCGTATACCGTCGTTAATTACAGAAAAACCGCTCTTTTCTAAATGTTCCTTTATAACCTTTATTGATTCTCCACTCCATCCATAACAGCCGAATGACGCCGCTTTCTTGTTTTTAAACCGCATTTCTTTAATCATCTCCAAAATTTTGGCAACACCAGATAGAATTCCTCCACCAATAGTAGGTGATCCTACAAGAATAATCCTGGATTTAAAGATCTCTGTAATTAAGTCGTTTTTATCGGTTTTTGCTATATTATACAATTTAACATTAACTTTCTTATCAATTTCACGTATTCCTTTTGTAATTGCTTCGGCCATTCTTTTTGTTCCATCCCACATTGTACCGTATAATATTGTAATTTGGTTTTCTTGGTAATCATTAGCCCAAGTTAAATATTTTTCTACGATTTGAGTTGGATTATCTCTCCAAATAACTCCATGACTTGTTGCAATAATATCAATAGGGATTTTAAGATCTAAAACTTCTTTTATTTTTTTATCAACAAACATACTGAAAGGCGTGAGAATATTAGCATAATATTTTAAGCACTCCCCATAAAGTTCATCTTGATCAACAAGATCGTTATACATAAATTCAGTTGCGTAATGTTGACCAAAAGCATCGTTGCTGAATAATATATTGTCTTTGGTCAAATAACACGCCATACTATCAGGCCAATGAAGCATCCTCATTTCTACAAAGATTAATTGTTTACCATTTCCTAGATCTAACGTATCCCCCGTTTTTACTACTTGAAAATTCCAATCTTTATGATAATGACCCTTTATTGACTTTACGCCATTTGCAGTACAATATATTGGCGTCTCTGGTATTTTTTCCATGAGTTCCGGAAGTGCTCCGCTATGATCAATCTCCGCGTGATTTGTAATAACATAATCAATTTTATTTAAGTCCACTTCTTTAGATAGATTCTCGACAAATTCTTTCGAAAAGGGCTTCCAAACAGTATCAATTATTACTATTTTTTCTTCCTTAATTAAGTAGGAATTGTAAGTAGAACCACGATTCGTGGAATATTCGTCTCCATGGAATTTTTGGAGTTCCCAATCTACTTTACCAACCCAATAAACATTATTTTTTATTTTAAAGCTCATATACATCACCCAAATAGTTAATTATTTTTAATTAACAATATTTTTCTTCCTTTAAAAATAGCATTTCTCTAAAATATTACCGATTTTAGTTAGAAACAATCTTCTCTTATTTTTTGGTTTGAAAGGTAATCTGCTAAATAAAGAGGTTCGGGTTGTCTGTGTTTTTTAGTTGTTTTTAAGGTTTAAGAGGAGATAGAGCTTCGCTTGAATTGGTTGAGGAAGTGAAAAATTAATATTAGCGCTTGCTTCAGCAAACAAGAAATCTATTGTTGTATTAAAGGAGTTTTGTTTCTGAAGTAGGAGTTGGGGTTTTTATTACTAAGAATCGAAAAATTGTTTCAGATTCATTTAATAACCTGTGGGAGATTTTAGCTGGACTAAAAATCAATTGATCTTTTTTAACAGATTCTCTTTCTTTTCCAATCTCTACTATTCCATTGCCTTCAAGAATGTAAAAATTCACATCTACAGGAGTTATGTGCCTTTTAAGAGCTTCTCCTGGTTTAAGTTCAATGTGAACAAATGTTGCATGTTCAAAATTAAATAATTTTTTTACATCTACTTTATGAGGTGTATCTGCAATTTGAACGTCTTTAAGATCTACAATTTTCATTTAATTTTCATCTTAACTTTTTATTTTTTATTAATAAACTAAATTGTCTAAAATTTGATAGGATATAAGTTTTAAAGCGAACATCTTCGGAATTAATTTTTCATGTAAAGCTCATGTAAAAGGAATTATAAAAATTTCATTATTCATGAAGCACTTAGCTCTTTTTAATATAAATAATAAAAATTTAAACTCCTTTACCTTTTTTATATTAGAAGAAACTCATTATTTTAAAGGAAATTCTAATAGAGAGAAAAAAGATTGGTAAGACCTCCGACAGAAAAAAATATTTGTCTTCGATGTAAGGGAGCAAGACTTCTATGTGGGAAAAAAACTTGTCCTATCTTATTAAAGAAATCTGTCTTAAAATCAATGGTTCCTTTTGAGATCGATAAAACTCAGAGGAATGTAGAGATTTTTGGTGCAAGTCCTCCTGGATTTTTTGTAGGACACTTCAGCTATCCAAATGTCTACTTAGGTCCACTAGTTCCGTACCAAGAATTTGAAACTGGACTTAATATATCAGATTATCATATTCTGGATGCTCCAGAGTTGTGGTTTGGGAAAAAAATGGTTGATGTAATACGTTATAGAAGCAGTTTAGTTAGAAGCAACTTTAAAACAAATGTTTTTATTGGACGGAAGAACCGAAAAAGTACACCTTCAATAAAAAACCAAAGACTCCTAGAAACATCACAAGAATTATCTATGGCAGCAAGACCAGTCGATACAGAAACAAAATTAGAGAAAATGAACTTACGTATGATGATGGATAACCATGCGTTACCTATGGGACCTTCTGGTATGACTGAGAAAATTACGATAACAGAAAACACAAAAGTACATCCCCAAGTTGATTATTGTGTTGCTGATACAGATTTAAAGGCAACCGAAGCAGTCTCAGAACATCTTTACTTTAAAGGGCATGTACCTGAATCTACAATTAAAAGAGTGTTTTCAGCAGGACTACTTGGTGAAGAAAAAAGGCGTCGAATTGTGCCGACAAGGTGGACAATCACAGCGGTAGATGATATTATTTCCAAAGCATTAATAAAAGAAATAAAAAAGTTTCCAGAAATTAATGATTATCAAATTTTTGAAGCAACTTACCTTGACAACCACTTTAAGATACTCTTGTTTCCAGGTAAGTTTATGTATGAGATGAATGAAGTATGGGCACCAAATACGTTATGGAATATTTCTCTGTATGGAGATAATCGTAATCTAAAACCTCAGATAATGACTGATTTTGAATTTTATCGAGGGAGGAAAAATTACGCAAGTAATATTACAGGAGCCTACTATGCTGCAAGAAAATCAGTTTGTGAGTACCTTTATAAAATAAAGAGACAAGCACGAGTTTTAATTTTTCGAGAGGTTTCTGGAGGATATGTTGTGCCCCTTGGTGTTTGGGTGATTCGAGAAACAGTAAATAATGCTATGTTTACAACTGATCCACTTAAATTAGATAATTTCAACGATGCTATAAATAAAATGGCGGAGAACTTTATGGTTGAATTTAAGTATTGGAAAAACAGTAGCATATTAATTCCTTTCATTAAAACTCAGAAAACTATTGACAACTTCTTATAATCTTTAATTAAGATAAAAAAAAATAAGAGTTAAGAAAAAATTATATTTTCTTACGATTCTTGTTAATCATGAATGAGACGCCTATAAGTAATGCAATAGAAATCAAGATAATTGAATATCCGGGTATTTTGGGGGTTTTACCTTCTTCAGGAGGCTCATATTGGATTTCAATTTGTTCCTGAGTAACTCCGTACATGTTTTTAACTTCACAGGAAACTGTGTAGTTTCCCGCCGGAACCGAACCAAGATCAAAATCTATTAGGGGTGGAATAGGCGCCCAGGAAGTCCATGTAGAATTATAGAATATCCTATATAAATAATCTCTATCATTTACTCCGTCATTATTATTATCGGCATCTGTAATTACGACTTTAAGGTCTGTATCCGTTGAATCTACATTCAAG
This sequence comes from Promethearchaeia archaeon, assembly GCA_029856085.1. Taxonomy (GTDB): domain Archaea; phylum Asgardarchaeota; class Lokiarchaeia; order Sigyniarchaeales; family SOKP01; genus Loki-b32. The sequence continues at coordinate 23,535 of JAHQWI010000133.1, forward strand.
GTATCATGTTCAGTGGTAAAACCAAAAACGGGAGGAAGCTGTGCTGGTTGTGAATATAGAGAAAAATTTCCCATAAAATTAGCCTCCATTTTCTTTAAAATTCCATCATCAGTCCAATTAAAATACATGTAAGCATCATTAAGAGTCTCATTCCAAAATGCAATGGAGTAAATATTTTCATAAATAGATACGTATTCCAGGTTTAAGTCCGCTAAAGTCATTCCTAAGTATACAGATACAAAACCTAAAATTGGTGCTGAGACTTTCCCGTCATTTTCAACAGGAATTATCGGTATTGGAGTTGTTTCTGAAATATATCCAATTGTTTCATTCCAATAACTAATTAATATATTAGTATCATCCAAGGTCTTCTCTCCTGAAGTTATATTCACGGTATAAGCGTTAGCCCAAACACAAGTACCATTTCCCATCATCATGTAATTTGTTATATTACCATGTGTGACTTCGATCTCGCCAAGTGAGTCAGTGGGAAAACCTGGAATTTCAAATTTGAATACATAACATTCAGATGGATAAACAGAATGATTTGGTATTCTTTCTGTATTTGCACCATCATATACCCATTCCTGAGCATTTGCTACAGGCATCAAAAATGAGCAGAAAAAAATAATGCTAATTGTACTGAACAATATTATTTTTTTTACACTCTTCATAAGTTTCAAACCTTCAAATTTTAAAATTTTATAATATTAGATTTCAATTTTATAAATTAAATAATGAGATTCCGCTATATAAACATTTCTTAGAAAAACTCTTTTTGGGGCAGTTTTCTAAAAATTCTCCTTTAAAAAAGTCTATTAAGAATTATTTTAAGATTATTTCACTAGTTATATTAAAACTCAAAGAATTTTAAATAATTTTTAATAAATTCTCCAATTTCATTAGTTGGTTATTTTATCTCCAAAATTAAAATATTTGAAATATATAATTTGGAAGAGATTTCATGATTATTGATATGCATGTCCATCCTTTTTGCAAAGAAGTTTCTTGGGATGATTTGAATAAAATATCTGATGCAATGTGGGGTTCAGATCCTTTTAAAAGAAAATATATGTATAAAATGTTGAAAAATGTAAGTCAAAATGTTTCTATTAATGATTATATTACATTGATGGATAATTTTGCCATAGAAAAATCAGTAATTGTGAGTTTTAATGTAAAGACGGCTTATGATATTATTTTAGTCTCTAATGATAATATCGCTGATCTTGTAGCACTTCATCCAAAAAGACTAATTGGATTTGCAGGCATAGATATTCCTGCCCCTAATTCTCTTGATCAACTCGATTATGCAATTAATTCACTGAATTTAAAAGGAGTGAAAGTTGTTCCTCCTGTACAAAAATTCGATATTTCAGATACGACTTATGATCCTATTTGGAAAAAAATGATTGACCTTAATATTCCTTTATGGACACATGGAGGTCATCAAGTTTCAACATCAGGTTCAATAGCAAGATTAGGACATCCCATGTTAATAGATGAATTAGCGATGAGACACCAAGATTTAATAATAATCATTGGACATATGGGAACACCATGGTTTTGGGACACATATTCCGTTGTTCTAAGACACCCAAATGTATATGTCGATATCTCTTCGCATCCTCATTTATACAACTACTTCCCATGGGATGCATACACTAATTATAACATAGAACATAAAGTCTTATTCGGTTCCGATCACCCTTTAGTTCACTGGAACCAAATTTTACCCGCTGTGAAAAATTTACCAATTTCAGACGGATTTAGGAATCTAATTTATTACGATAATGCTAAAAAAGTGTTAAACCTTTAAAAACACAAACTTTTTTTTGTTTTTCTTATAGTTTTACATATTCAAAATGATAAAGTTTGTTGAATAGATTGATTTGGAAGACACGCATAACAAAGTTAACAGGAACTAAATATCCTCTTATAATGGCTGCATTTGCTAGGCATGGGATAATTGAGTTCGCAGCAGCATATTCAAATGCGGGAGGTTTAGGAATCACTACAGCATTAACTTATGAAATTAAAGATTTTAAAAATGCACTAAAGAAAATGCAAGAACTTACTGATAAACCTTTTGGAGTAAATATAACTGTCAATGAGGAAGGGGATAAAGAAACATATTTAAAATATTTAGAAGTTGCGATAAACGCTGGAGTGAATATATTTACAACTTCAGCGTATCAAGCTATATATCTCGGTGAAAGAATCCATGAGGCAGGTTGTTATTGGTTTCCTAAGTGTCCCTTAATGAAACATGCAATTTCAGTGGAAAAGGCAGGAGCAGATGCGATAACTGTAATGGGTATGGAATCTGCTGGAAATAAGAATCCATTTCAACACACAACATTAGTAAATTTAACAATGGGTAGAACTCTATTAAAAACACCCTTAATAGCCGCAGGAGGAATAGGAGATGCGCGTGGTTTTCTTGGTGCTTTAGCTATGGGTGCTGATGCTGTATGTTTAGGAACTGCAATCTTAACTACAGAAGAAAGTCCAATATCAAGAGAAAGAAAAGAAGATAGAATTAATACAGATATCTTTACAGAAGATTATCATCGAAGCCTTTATCATCGAAGATTTGGAGGAACTCGCGTGCCCTCTCCATCAGTAGGATTTCAAAGCGAAGTAATACCTCTAAAAAGTATGATTGAAAATATTATTCAGGAAGCGGAGTTTATTATAAAGTCATGGGGTTTTGATAAAGAAGAGTTTTCAACTATTTCTCGATGATTTTATCTTTCTTTCTTTCCCTTCAAACTTACTTTAGCAAATAACTCGTCTAATTTGATTTTCCCACTTGTAATTCCGCGTGACAAATACATAAACGGTGTATCCATAACCCCAAAGATCCACTTAGTTAAGGT